>NZ_VTOZ01000009.1:0-100583 GCF_008271345.1 Pseudoselenomonas caprae | reverse complement strand
ATAGCCAACGGATTTTTTGCACATATTCACGATCCTATACAGCCCAACCGAAGCACTCATTTGAGCGCTTTGGTGATATTCTGCAGATATTCCATAAGGATGCGCTCATCTTCGTAGATCTGGCGTCCCTTCTTGGTCACGATGCCCGAATTGATATAGAACGGCTCCGTCAGCGGTATCACGACGAGATGGTCATCCGGCAGGATGGCCTGCCGTGTCAGGAACGTCGATACAATGCCGCTCTTGACGAGCGTCTTGATGGTATGGAGGTAGGGCGAATAATGGACGATATTTGCCTTCCTGTCTGCCTTGGCAAACAAATCATGCACCATATGATAGACAAAGAAATTGCTGTCGAGCATGACCAACGGCTCCTCAGCGAAATCTGCAAACGACACCGACTCACGCTCGGCCAGCGGGTGTTCCGGATAAGTGACGAAGCAGCATTCGCAGGTAAACAGCTTCTGATAGTTGAGCTTGTTGCTGAAGCCGCTCTCGTAGTTTGTCAAGGCGATATCGAGCTTCTCATCCTCAACCATATGCAGGGCACTGATGCCACCTGACTCGATGATGTCGAGCCGGATTTCCGGGTGCAGCCAACGGAAATCGCCAAGGACCAATGGCAAGAACTGGGTACCGAGCTGCAGCGGCAGTGCCATGCGGATATGGTTGCGGTTATGCGCCATATCCTGGATCTCTTCTTCCAGCTGGTCCATCTGGTCAAGAATGTGTTTGACTTTGCCAAGTAATTTACTGCCATCATGTGTGATGATGATCTTACGCCCCTCGCGGTGGAAAAGATTGAGTCCTGTCTCTGTCTCCAATGCCTGCATGGCGACGCTGATTGTCGGCTGGGATACATGCAGGTGCTCTGCTGCCTTAGTGATGTTCTGCCACTGGCAGACCTCATAGAAATAGCGCATCTGGATAATCGTCATTGCCGCGCCCTCCCTGTCTGATTCCGCAAATACTCTCTTGTTTCAAGTATAGCATATGCTAATAGAAAAAAGCTATATATTATCAAAACAAGGTATTTCACAAATAAAAACGGCCATGTCATAATATGTATAAATCCAGTGGTTAAGTAAGAATAAATCTTATGTATGACTTTATTTTGTAAAGGAGCGGTTTATGATGAAAAGCATGTGGGAAAAACACGTTGAGAGCTATACGAACGACCTCATGGAAGCTACTTCTGACTACATGAAGAGCTATGAAGTCCGTCCGGGCATCTATTCCAATGTCGATCCGTCCAAGCTCATGGACGTCAACGCTGCTGATTTCGACGTAAACCGCAGCTAAGATTTCTCTCTTCCTTTCCATAAATACAATACAACACAACATCACATCTGGAAATGCGCCCGATTCCCCTCGGGCGTTTTTTTCGTGCCAAAAGCCCCTGACCGCCATTACACGACGGTCAGGGGCTTTTGGCTGTATCTATCAGCCTTGTGCACTAGGGGCAGGCTTGGCTGGCGGCTGTCCGCCATCCTCCATAGAGCTCTTCGAGGAGAGTTTGCTCTTCTGCTCCGTGATGAATGCCTGCATGATGATGAACACGCAGAGCAGGGCACCGACAACAATCTTCGTCCACCAAGCGGAAAGCGTTCCCTGGAAACTGATGAAGGTCAGGATGACGCCCTGGATCAGCACACCGACAAGCGCACCAGGGATGAAGCCGACACCGCCAGTCAGCAGCGTGCCGCCGATGACCGAGGAGGCGATGGCATCCATCTCCATGCCCAGACCATGCAGGTTATAGCCAGTCAGCATGATGAGGCTATAGGCCAGACCACCCAGCGACGAGCAGAAGCCCGAGATAGCATAGACCATGACCTTCGTGCGGAATACCGGCAAGCCCATGAGCGCTGACGACGACTCACTGCCACCGATAGCAAATACTGTGCGGCCAAATTTCGTGAAGCCAAGCACGATAGCCGCCACGACAATCGTCAGCAGCGCCACGATAGCGCCGATCGAGATGAAGCCCACGCCGACATCGACACGATAGCTTGCCAGCGCCACCCAGGTCGGATTCTCGATCTGGATCGTATCCTGCGAGATGACGGCCGTGAGGCCGCGGCAGAAGAACATGCCCGCCAGCGTGATGATGAACGGCTGCAGATCGAACTTCGAGATGATATAGCCCTGCGCTGCGCCGAAGACCGTTCCCATGACCATGACGATGAGCACACACAGGCCAAGTGGCAGGCCCGTATTGGCCAGCAGCCACGCGAGCACCATGCAGACCAGTGCCAGCACGGCACCGACTGACAGGTCGATCCCCGCGATGATCAGCGTGAACGTGATACCCACCGTGACGATGATCAGCGCCGCATTATCGATGAAGAGATTCAAGAAAACCTGCGGCCGCATAAAGCCCTTATACATGGCAATACCTGCACCATAAAGAATGGCAAACAGGAGCACTGTGACGAAAAATGAGAAATATTTGGATGCTATGATGTCATTAAGTCTGTTTCTCATGGCTGCTCCACCACCTTTCCATCAACCAACTTTTTTGGGCGCGGTTTCCCCGCTGCCCGCCGTGCTTTCCATGCATCGAAAAGCTCCTGGGCTTTTTTCGACTGGATCAAGCAGATGATGATGACCGCGATTGCCTTGACAACCGGCAGCTGGTCAGCAGAAACACCGAGCGCATACATTGTCGTTGTCAGCGTCTGGATTGTGATAGCACCGATGACCGAACCACCGATGTAGAACTTGCCACCCGAAAGCAGCGTACCACCAAGGGCAACAGCCAGGATGGCATCCATCTCCATGTTGAGGCCGGCATTATTGGCATCGGCTGCGCGGATCAGGGAACTTTCAATGAGGCCCGAGACGCCCGCGCAAAGCCCCGAAAACGCATAGACAAGGAAGATGACCAGTGTAACGTTGATGCCCGCATATCTGGCCGCCGTCGGATTGATGCCGACCGACTGGACAAAGAGCCCGATACTCGTCTTCTTCATCAGCACTGCTACCAGCAAGACCATTGCGAGGGCAATGAAAATATTTGTCGGCAGCGGCATGCCCGGCAAAAAGCCAGCAATATACTCAAATGGTTTATAGTAGACCGTGATGATCTGGCCCTCCGTCATGAGCTGTGCCACACCACGGCCAGCCGTCATGAGAATCAGAGTAGCGACAACGGCCTGGATCTTGAACTTAGCGACCAAAAGGCCGTTCCACATGCCGCAGAGGACACCAACGCCAACAGCAGCAAGCATTGCCATTGCCATCGGCATCTGAGCTACACCATCGCCACGGCCGCCAATCATCGTGCAGACCACAGCAGCCGAGATGGCTACCACAGCACCGACGGAAATATCGATACCGCTCGTCGCAATGACGAAAGTCATGCCCAGCGCCAGGATAATCAACGAACAGGAACGGTTAAGGATATCGATGAGACGGCCATACAGCCTGCCATCCTCGGTCAGCTGTATCGACAGGAACCCATCGACGAAAATCGTGTTGAATACCAGCAGTACCAAAAGGGCTACTACCGGCAGGAAAAGCGAACTTCCTGAAAACCTTTTCAGCATATCCATCAGGCTGCACCTCCCGCAATTGCTTTCATGACGCCATCCGAACTGATGTCATCGCCCGTGAGTTCTGCCACCTTACGACGGTCACGCATGACGATGAGTTTCGTGCAGGTACGGACCATCTCATCCATCTCCGACGAGATGAACACGACCGACATGCCACGCTGCTTCGCCAAGGCAATCGCCATCTTCTGGATTTCCGTCTTCGTGCCGACATCGATGCCGCGCGTCGGCTCATCGAGGATAAGCAGGCTCGGCTGCGTCGCAAGCCAGCGGGCAATGATGACTTTCTGCTGATTGCCGCCCGACAAGTTCTTGACGAGCTGCTCGCGGTCGGAAACCTTGATTTTGAGCAGCTTGATGCAATCATCTGCAATCCTGCACTGCTCTTCGTAGGGGATATGGCGCATGATACCATCCTTCGCCTGCATCGCGAGGATGATGTTCTCACGCACCGACAGGTCGCCGATGATGCCTGAGAGCTTGCGGTCTTCAGGACAGAAGCCGATCTTCTGCTCCATGGCATCCATCGGGTTCTTGAGATTGATTTTCTTGCCATTGATGCTGATGGCGCCCTTGCTGATCTGGTCGATGCCAAACAAGAGATCCGCCGTCTCGGTGCGCCCAGAACCCAAAAGCCCTGCAAAACCGATGACCTCGCCCTTGTGGATGGTCACGTCCACCTCGCGCAGCTTGCCAACGGCGCCAATCCCCTTAGCATCGAGGAAGACCTCCTCCGACGGCGTGCTCTTCTCTGCGAATTTGTCCATATCCTTGACATCACTGAGCTCCTTGCCGACCATCTTGGCGATGAGCTCCAGGCGCGGCAGCTTCGCTACCTCATAGGAACCTACCAGCTCGCCGTTGCGCAATACGGTGATATGGTCGCAGATCTCATAGATCTGATCGAGGAAATGGGAGATGAAGACAATCCCCATGCCCTGCTTCTGCAACTGGCGCATGATCTTGAACAGATGCGCCGTCTCCTCCTCGTTGAGCGAGGAAGTCGGCTCATCGAGGATCAGGATCTTCGCATCGACATCGACAGCGCGCGCAATGGCGATCATCTGCTGCAGGGCGACCGAATAGTTGTCGAGTGTCTTTGTCACATCAATATGAACATCCAACTTTGCGAGGAGTTCCTCGGACCGCTGGTTGATTGTTTTCCAGTCAATGAAACCGTGCTTCTTCGGCTCGCGGCCAATGAAGATATTCTCTGCCACCGTGAGGTTCGAGCAGAGGTTCACCTCCTGATACACCGTCGAAATGCCACACTCCTGGGCCTCCTTCGGCGTCTTCGGTGAAATGGGCTTGCCATTCATGACGATGGTACCACCATCGCGCTGATAAACACCCGTAAGTACCTTGACCAGCGTCGACTTGCCGGCGCCGTTCTCTCCCATCAGGGAGTGGATTTCCCCGGCGTGGAGCGTGAAATTGACGTTCGATAGTGCCTTGACGCCCGGGAATACCTTATCTATATACCGCATCTCCAATAGAGCTTGTGCCATGATCTTCACTCCTAACCAGGAAACTCAATACACTCGGAATCAGTTATAAACCACACGGATAAGTCCTGAATTGTTCCTTTTGGATCTATCTGCGGATAAAAACAGCCGCGTCCGAACTCATACGACGTACGGGCGCGGCCTGTTTATCCTAAGCTGCGTATTTGGATTGATTGGAAAGGGGAATCAATTAATATTTGCGCTCTGGGAGCGTCTTTGCTGCGACATCTGCCGGGAATACGCCCTCATCGACATAGACGAGTTTTTCGACTTTCTCGCCAGCGAGGATCTTCTTAGCCGTCTCCATGAGCAGCGGTCCCTGCAGCGGGTTGCACTCAACCGTGCAGTTTGCTTTGCCATCGATCATAGCCTGGAACATGCCTTTGACACCATCGATGGAAATGATCGTGATATCTTTGCCCGGTTTCAGACCAGCTTTCTCGATTGCCTGGATAGCACCGAGAGCCATGTCATCGTTGTGAGCGAAGAGGATGTCGATTTTCGGACCATAGGATTTGAGGAAGGACTCCATGACTTCCTGGCCTTTCTGGCGGGTGAACTCACCAGTCTGGGAAGCGAGGATGTTGTACTTGCCTGCATCAGCTGCTTTAGCCATTGCATCTTTGAAACCTTCCTGACGGCGGATAGCTACGGAAGAACCAACCGTGCCCTCAAGAATTACGACATTGTACTGGCTGCCGCCATCACGCGGGGTCTTTTTCTCTTTAGCCATGTACTCATCGATCCATTTGAAGACGTTGTTGCCTTCTTTGACAGAGTCCGTACCGATTTTAGCAACGTAGAGGGAATCATCGCTGAGTTTGACATCGCGGTCAACAACGATAACCGGAATCTTCGCATCTTTTGCTTCTTTGAGCACCGTGTCCCAACCGGTTTCAACGATAGGAACGAAAGCGATGATATCAACGCCCTGTGCAATGAAGGAACGGATAGCCTTGATCTGGTTCTCCTGTTTCTGCTGTGCATCCGAGAACTGCAAGTTGATACCTGCATCTTTAGCTGCCTGTTTGATGGATTCCGTATTGGCCGTTCTCCACTCGGATTCCGCTCCGATCTGTGAGAAGCCCATCGTTATCTGCTTGCCGCCAGAGCCTGAGCCCGAGCCGCTTCCACTGCTTGCGGACTGTCCGCCGCCACAACCGGCTGCAACGATCATCATGGCTGCTGCCAAAAGTAATGCAATGATCTTTTTCATGTTTTCGTCTCCTTTGCTTTTCGTACTGCCATCAGTACATTATTGTGGGCTCTGCCCGGAACCAGCCTTCCCGCTTGTCCACCTCGATTCTCCGGGAGTGATTCCTTTTCCGGTTTCAGGAGTTCCGTCTCACTGCTTCTGTTCTCGTGCACAGAAAAGTTTAAAAACAATCCTGTTTATTACAAAAAATCAGACAATAATAGAACCAGCACTGCCCCCAACGGTAACACTCCTTACTTCCAAGCTACAGAACCATTTCGTTCTCTTGCTATTACAATACACTTTCACTCCGCAGTTGTCAATACGTTTTTTATTCTTTGTTTTTGTTTGTGTATGTTTTATTCCTGTTTGTTATCATGTGCACGAACACCAACACACCAGCACGGACGCCACTTCACGCCACTTTGTGTTCGCCTTGGAGACAGCAGAAAAATTTTTCCGCACGCCGCCTTGCAAAAAAAATAACTGTGCTCGTGCAGGATTCCCCTTCCCCCACGACGAAACTATATTCCTATCATCCATTTATGGACCCCATTAAGAAATCATAAATGTACATTATATATAAAGCGAGGTGCCCTTTATGGTTACTATCAAACAAATCGCCGAACTCTGCGGCGTTTCCCGGGGAACCGTTGATCGTGTCCTCAATAACCGCGGCAACGTGAAGCCCGAAAAAAGACAACTCGTGCTCGATACCGCCAAACAGCTCAACTATCAGCCGAACCCCGCAGGCAAAGCGCTGGCCGCCCGCAAGAAGAATCCCATCGTCGGTGTGCTCATTGCCTCCGAAGGTGTCCCCTTCTTCGACGATGTGCTGCTGCCGATGCGCAAAGCCGCCCTCAAATACGAGAACTACGGCATGAAAGTCCTCTGGCGCAGCATGCGCGGCTTCAATGTCGACGAGCAATGCGGCATCATCGATGAACTGGCGCAGGAAGTCAACGCGCTCATCATCAACCCCGTCAATGACAAACGCATCATCGCCAAGCTGGACAATCTGGTGACACAGGGGATATTCGTCGTGACCATCAACAACGACGTCGATACCTGCCGCCGCCACTGCTATGTCGGTACAGACTATCTGCAGGGCGGACGCACAGCTGGTGCCCTGCTCAAGATGATCGCGCCGCCAGGCATCCATGCCGGCGTGCTGATGGGATCGCAAAGCATGCAGGGCCATCGTGAACGCCTCAAGGGCTTCCTAGAGGTACTCGAGAAGACCGAGGGCTTCGAGCTCATGGGCGTCCGCGAGAACGACGATGATGACATGATTTCCTACGAGGAAACCCGGCAGCTTTTAGCCGAACATCCCGAGACCAATGCGCTCTTCATCATCTCCTCCGGTGCCTACGGTGCCGCCCGCGCCGTGGTCGCCCAGAACCGCCGCGACATCGTGATGGTGGTCTTCGATACGATCCCCTCAACGATACGGATGATGCGCGACCACATCATCCAGGCTGCCATATACCAGCACCCACGCCAGCAAGGCCGACGTGCCATGCAAGTGGTCTTTGACTACCTCGTCAACGGCATCAAGCCAGAACACGAAAAATACATCATGCGCAACGAAATCCGCATCCTCGAAAACGTTGTCGACTAAATACACAAAAATGGAGCTGAAAAAACAGCTCCATTTTTCTATGCAAAAATACTCTTCACGCTGAACAAACTGCAAATCCCCAAAGCAAAAAGGGAATCTGCCGCCTCCGATTTCAAGCCAACAGATTCCCTCTTTTCAGCAGATTTCTACGATATCCATGCCCAGCATGATCCCGAGCTCAC
Organism: Pseudoselenomonas caprae; assembly: GCF_008271345.1. NCBI lineage: Bacteria > Bacillati > Bacillota > Negativicutes > Selenomonadales > Selenomonadaceae > Pseudoselenomonas > Pseudoselenomonas caprae. The sequence continues at coordinate 92,523 of NZ_VTOZ01000009.1, read as the reverse complement.
GGATCTGCTCGGTCGTCAGATGGAAGCTCAACACGGTATGATGGCCGCCACCAGCCTGGATCCATGCCGTAGAGCCCTCTTTGAGCCCTACCGTCGGCGTCCAGAGCTGCTTAGCCACCGGCAGATGCGGCGTCTCCGCCTCAGCCTTGCGGCAGTCCACCGGATAGTATATCAGCCGGAAGCCCTCGCGGAAATCAGCCACCGTGACATCGACAGCTGCCCCGTCAGCCCCCGTGAACACCAGACGAGCGGGATCGTCCTTGCCACCGATGTCGAGCGGGTGCACTTCGACCTTCGGTTTGTCACTTGCGATAGTCGGATCGACCTCAAGCATATGCGCGCCCAAAATAGCCTCGTGCCCCTTGCGCAGGTCGAGGGTATAGTCCTCCATGAAGACCGTACGGTCATTGCGGGCCATGATCTTGAGCAGGCGCGTGAGTGCGGCATGCTTCCAGTCGCCCTCTGCACCAAAGCCATAGCCATCACGCATCAAGAGCTGCGCTGCCAGTCCTGGCAGCTGCTTCAAGCCCTTGAGATCCTGGAAATTCGTGCAGAATGCACTATACCCGCGGTCATCGAGGAATTTCTTGATGGCAATGTATTCGCGCAGCTGATAGCGCACGGATTCCGTGAAATGCTCCGCGCTATTATCCTGCGGATTCAAGTCATACTCCGCCTTGAGCTTCTCATAAGCCACATCGATATCCTTCTCATCGACAGCATCCACGACATCGACAAGTTCGCCGACCGGCCAGTAGTCAACCGTCCAGCCCAGCTGGATCTGCGCCTCGACTTTGTCGCCCTCGGTGACGGCAACATCGCGCATCGTATCGCCAAAGCGGCAGACACGGATCTTGAAGCTTTCATTATAGGCCACAGCCACATCCTGCCAATCGGCAATCTCCCGCTGCACTTCCTCATCGCCCCAGAAGCCATAGACAATCTTATTGTTGAGGCCGAGACGAGCGTTCAGATAGCCGTATTCCCGATCACCATGAGCACTCTGGTTGAGGTTCATATAGTCAAAGTCGATCGTCGCATACGGAATCTCATTGAGGTACTGCGTCGCCAAATGCAGCAGCGGTTTCTGCAGCAGTTTCGTACCGCGGATCCAGTTCTTGGCCGGCGAGAAGGTATGCATCCAGGTAATGACACCAGCTACCTCATCGTGATAGTTGACATCCTTCATGAACTGCGTGATGCCATCAGCCGTCGTCATGACGCCCTTGCAGACCACCTTGTACGGCAGCTTGCCACTCGCATTGAGCTTATCCACGATGTCCTGCGTATCACGCGCAACATTCTTGAGCTGCTCCTCGCCGTAGAGGAACTGGCTGCCAGCAACGAACCAAAATTCATAGTTAGGTACATTCAACATAAGTGACCGACTCCTTTGTACTATAAAATATGGATTACTCATCTACATCAGCGATGGCTGCCGCTGCAATCTCTGCCGGCAAGCCGCTGCGATAAGCCTTGATGAAGCGATCTGCCCCCTCGCGGCCAGCGGCCGTCGGTGTGCAGGTCGTGCTCTTTACGCCACGGAATACCTCCTGATCGAGGAAATCCGCTAACGGCTTGCGGCTGTCCTCGGGCTCCGCCGCATAGACGGCCAATAAAGCCATCCCCCAAGGGCCGCCCGCATCGGCCGTCTCCATGATCGTGATCGGCATGCCGAGGAAATCCGCCAATGCCTGCTGCGCGATTTCCGGTGTCTTGAACAAACCGCCTTGCGCAATCATCCCCGCGGACTCCACCTGCTCTTCGCCAGTCAGGATATCCATGCCGATGCGCAATGGCGCAAAGGCACCATAGAGCTGCGCCAGCAGGAAATTCCCCAAGTTCATCGCACTGTGCGGCGTGCGGACAAACAGTGGCCGCCCGCTCTCGATGCGCGTGATATTCTCGCCCGACAGGCAGCTGTAATTCACCAGCCCACCAGCGTCCTTGCGGGCTGCCTTGACGGTTCCCAGCAGCCTGCCGTAAAGCTCCGCCGTCGTTACGGTTGCGCCCACGGCTTTGGCTACATCAGCAAAGATACCCATCCAGGCATTGAGGTCTGACGTGCAGTTATTCGTATGCACCATAGCCACTGGCGCTCCATCCGGCGTCATGACAATGTCGATATCCTGATGCACCGCCTTGAGCGGCTGCTCCAGCACATTCATCGAGAAAGCCGACGTGCCGACTGAGATATTGCCCGTGCATTTGCGCACGGCATTCGTGCTGACCATGCCCGTACCGGCATCGCCTTCCGGCGGTGCCATGAGACTTCCCGGCTCCAACTTCCAACTCACATCGAGCATCTTCGCACCATAGTCCGTAAGCCTGCCTGCCTGCTCACCCGCGACTTTAACGGCTGGCAGGATATCCTTGAGCTTCCATGGCTGCTTTTCTACCAGCTCCAGCTTATCAAATATCGCTAACCGTGCCTCATCATATGTCCCGGTCGCCGGATCGATGGGGAACATGCCCGATGCATCATCGATGCCCAGCACCTTCTCCCCTGTGAGCTCCCAGTGCACATAGCCGGCCAGTGTCGTCAAAAAGCCGATGTCACGTACGGATTCCTCGCCATTCATGATGGCCTGATATAGATGGGCAATGCTCCAGCGCTGCGGGATATTGAAGTCAAACGCCTTGGTGAGCTCATCCGCGGCAGCTGCCGTGATATTGTTACGCCAAGTGCGGAACTCCGCCAGCTGCGCTCCCTCCCGATCAAAAGCCAGATAGCCATGCATCATAGCGCTGACGCCGATGGCACCAATCTTCCTCAATTCAATGCCATAACGCGTCTGCACCTCAGCAGCCAGATTCTGATAGCACCGCTGTATGCCCTCCCATACTTCATCGAGCGAATACGTCCAGATACCATCCTTCAGCGTGTTTTCCCAGCCGTGACTGCCACTGGCGACCGTGCGGAAATCCTTTGTAACGAGCACGGCTTTGATGTTCGTCGACCCCAGCTCCAGTCCCAGCGCGGTATCACCAGCCTCAATGCTGGCCCGAATCTCTTCTTCATTCATTGCTAGACACCTCTCACACTGCATGTGATCCTACATTCGATTGTGCGTATTGCATCGCCTGATAGATGTGTATGCTCTCCACGGCCAGCGCTTTGTTCCCTTCGGCACCGGTGAGCTGATCTTCCGCATGGATCAGAAGCAGCAGCTCCTTGCCGCTCAACGACAATATTTCCTGCATGAGACTGGTATGGATCTCGTGCCCGATATCAGCGTGGCCGTCACCGGTTTCCAGCAGATTCTTCGCCTTGTCGAAATCCCTGTTGCGAGCCGCATGAATCGCCTTTAGATAGCTGAGTCTTGCGTCATTCGCCGCTTTTAGCATCTTCTGCAGCAGTAGTTCACGAGAAGCTTCCATCCTCATATTCTCCCTTCTTGCACGGAGTGATTGTCCTGCGCTCTTTGTGTCCGAGCACATCTATTGACTAAACTATAGCATTGTTATCCTATTTTGTCAATATCTTTATTATTTATATCTTATTTTATCGTATCCTTTATCTGCCAATGGCCGCAGCCATAGAAAATTGATCCGCATACATGCCAGACAACCTGCAATTCCTATAAGAAAAGCCCGCTGGCTCCATGTTTCTGAACCAGCGGACTTCTCCGGGGAACTTATATCTGTATTTCAGAGGTTAGCAGATTTCTACCAAATCCGTGCCCAACATAACCGCAAGGTCATGCAGCTGGGATTCTTTGATTGAGAAGCTCAATACCGTATGGTGGCCGCCGCCAGCTTCGAGCCAGCGGGTTGCGCCTTCCTTGAGGCCGACGGTCGGCGTCCAGAGCTGTTTCGCTACTGGCAGATGCGGCGTCTCAGCCTCAGCCTTGCGGCAGGTGACTGGATAGCTGATGATGCGGAACCCGTCGCGGAAATCAGCGATCGTCACATCGATGGCATCGCCATCAGCGCCAGTGAATACCAGGCGTGCCGGATCATCCTTGCCGCCGATATCGAGCGGATGGACCTCAACCTTCGGCTTATCGCTGGCAATCGTCGGGTCAACCTCAAGCATATGCGCACCAAGGATAGCTTCATGGCCTTTGCGCAGATCGAGCGTGTAATCTTCCATGAATACCGTCCGGTCATTATGCGACAGGATTTTCAGCAAACGCGTAAGCGCGGCATGTTTCCAGTCGCCTTCCGCACCGAATCCATAGCCATCACGCATCAGGAGCTGTGCGGCAAGACCTGGCAGCTGTTTGAGCCCCTTGAGATCCTGGAAGTTCGTGCAGAATGCCGTATAGCCCTTCTCATCGAGGAACTGTTTGATGCCCAGATATTCACGCAGCTGATAGCGTACCGATTCAGCGAATTTCTCTTCGCTGTTATGCTGCGGATTCAGCGTGTAGTCACGCTGCAATTTCTCATACTCAGCATCGATGGCCTTCTCATCGATTGCATCGATGACATCCACCAGCTCGCCGACTGGCCAGTAGTCGACCGTCCAGCCCAGCTGGATCTGCGCTTCGACCTTGTCGCCCTCGGTGACGGCAACATCGCGCATCGTGTCGCCAAAGCGGCAGACGCGGATCTTGAAGCTCTCGTTATAAGCTACGGCAACATCCTGCCAGTCAGCAATCTCCTGCTGCACTTCCTCATCGCCCCACCAGCCATAGACGATCTTGTTGTTGAGACCGAGGCGGGCATTCAGATAGCCATACTCGCGGTCGCCATGGGCACTCTGGTTGAGGTTCATATAGTCAAAGTCGATTGTCGCATACGGGATCTCATTGAGATACTGCGTTGCCAGATGCAGCAACGGTTTCTGCAGGAGTTTCGTGCCGCGGATCCAGTTCTTGGCCGGCGAGAAGGTGTGCATCCAAGTGATGACACCAGCCACCTCATCGTGATAGTTGACCTCTTTCATGAAATCCGTGATGCCATCAGCCGTCGTCATGACCCCTTTGCAGACAACTTTATACGGCAGTTTGCCGCTTGCGTTGAGCTTTGCCGTCATATCCTCTACATCGCGGGCAACATTGCGGAGCTGCTCCTCGCCATAGAGGAACTGGCTGCCAGCTACAAACCAAAACTCATATTCTTTCGTCTCTAACATGATAATTCTTCCCTTCGCTTGTTCTGAAAATACGGTATCTGCTCAGCGATGCGTGACACCACTGTTTGACTTGGCATTATTCTGCCCATAGTAGGCATTGGCACCATGCTTGCGATAGTAATGCTTATCGAGCAGGAACTGCGGTACGCGTTCATCCGCCCGCGTGAGCTGCAGCGCATGGTAGTTCATCTCCGCCACGACATCAAGGATCTTGGCCGTCTCCACGGCTTTTTTCGGCGTCGGCCCCCAGGTGAACGGGCCATGCTGCTTGACGAGCACTGCCGGGACAGCATCGGGATCGATGCCCAGTTTGCGGAATGTCCGGACGATGACATGACCGGTATTCTCCTCATAGGCTCCCTCGATTTCTTCCTTGGTCAGGGCCTCGGTCACCGGCACATCACCGTAGAAGGTATCGGCATGCGTCGTGCCCAGCGCCTCGATTGGCAGCCCGGCTTCGGCGAACGATACCGCCCACGAAGAATGCGTATGGACAACAGCCCCGATATTCGGGAACTCCTTATATAGCACCAGATGCGTCATCGTATCGCTCGAGGGATTCATCTCACCTTCCACCACATGGCCCTCCATATCGACGACGACCATGTCCTCCGCCTTGAGATCCTCATAGGGAACTCCCGACGGCTTGATGACAAAGAGTCCCTGCTCGCGATCGATTCCCGAAACATTGCCCCAGGTAAAGGTAACAATGCCGAGCTTCGGCAGCATCATATTCGCCTCATAGACTTCTTGCTTCAACGCTTCTAACATGATAAAAGATCCTTTCTTGACTGGAAATCCTGACTATGACCTGCTCAGGCCGTCTCCTTGACAGCCGTACCGGCCTTTTTCTCGACAGCCAAGCCGGCCTGATATGCCTTGATGAAGGCCTGGCAGCCAGCTACGCCCTGCGCATTCGGCGTGAGCGTCGAGCTCTCCGGATGGCGGAAGACATGGCGATCGAGGAAGTCGGCCAGCGTCTCCTCCGGCATGCCCCATTTGGCAAAGACCGCCAGCACAGCCATGCCCCACGGGCCACCTTCGCCCGCTGTCTCCATGACCGTGATGGGTATCCCCAGTGCATCGGCAAGCACCTGCTGGCCGATGACTGGCGTCTGGAACAAGCCGCCCTGCGCGATCATCACATCGGTCTTCACGCCCTCCTCACGGACGAGGATATCCATGCCGATCTTGAGGGGTGCAAAGGCTGCATAGAGCTGTGACAGCATGAAATTCGCCAGATTCATATGGCTGTGCGGCGTACGCAGGAAGAGCGGACGGCCCTGCACGACGCGCGTGATGTTCTCACCCGACAGGCAGCTGTAATTCAGCAGACCGCCGGCATCCTTATCAGCCAGCCGCGTCTGGTTGAACAGCAGGCCGTAGAGCTTATCGGGTTTGAGCCCATGTCCCATCGCCTCAGCAAACTCGCCAAAGAGCGAGACCCAAGCATTGAGATCCGACGAGCAGTTATTCGTATGCACCATGGCAACGGGAGCACCATCCGGTGTCGTGACCATGTCGATATCCTGATGGACTTCCTTGAGGGGCGCATCGAGAACGTTCATCGAGAACGCCGAAGTACCGACAGAGATATTGCCCGTGCGTTTGCGGACACTGTTCGTACCGACCATGCCAGTACCAGCATCACCTTCCGGCGGTGCCATCAGGCTGCCCCATTCGAGCTTGCCCGACGGGTCGAGCAGACGCGCACCTTCTGGCGTCAGCACGCCGGCTTTTTCCCCGGCTTTGAGGACCTGCGGCAGTATCGCCTTGAGATCCCAGCTGTACGGCTGTACCTTTTCCAACTGCCCAAATTTTGCCAGCATGGCAGCATCGTAATCGCCGGCCACACTGTCAATCGGGAACATGCCCGAAGCATCACCGATGCCCAGTACCTTCTCCCCTGACAATTTCCAATGGATATAGCCAGCCAACGTCGTCAGGAAATCGATCTTGCCGACATGCTCCTCGCCATTCAGGATTGCCTGATAGAGATGCGCAATGCTCCAGCGCTGCGGGATATTGAAGGCAAACTCCTGCGTCAAGGCATCGGCAGCCTCCCCCGTGATGTTGTTGCGCCAAGTACGGAAGCCAGCCAGCTGGCGTCCCTCGGCATCAAAGGGCAGATACCCATGCATCATCGCACTGACGCCGATAGCACCGATTTTGGTGAACGATACATGATAGCGGCTGCGCACGTCGGCTGCCACCTGCGTGAAACAGGTCTGGATACCAGCCCAGGCACGGTCAAGATCATACGTCCAGATGCCGTCCTCCAGCTGGTTTTCCCACTCATAGCTGGCCGACGCCAATGTCTCGCAATTTCTGTTCACGAGCACAGTTTTGATTCTTGTCGACCCCAGCTCAATACCAAGGGCCGTTTCGCCATTTTCAATGCTGGCCGCATTCTTCATAAGTTCCATCAGTAGTCCCCCATAGTCATTTCCAGCTTCGACGCCTCAATGCATCAGTACAGGCTTTGCATCCTCTGCCTCGCCATGGCGAGTACCAGCAGCCTCAATCTCCTCCAACGTATGGCCACGGGTCTCCGGCACGCAATTGCGGATGAAGGCCACACCAAGCAGGCAAATGACACCGAAGATGGCAAACACAGCTGCCTGCGAGATCGTAGCCGTCATGATCGGGAACAGCAGGCCAACAAGGAACGAACCGATCCAGTTGAACGAAGATGCCATACCCGAAGCACGGCCACGGATAGCCAGCGGGAAAATCTCACCGACGATGACCCAAGTGAGCGGAGCCCACGTAAAGGAATAGAACGCTACATAGATGCAGAGGAAGAAGACAATCATCATCGGATCCATGCCCGGGATCAGGCTGTTGAGCACTGCCGGCAGGATGAAGGACAAGCCCATGACCGTACCGCCTACCGTCAGCAGCGTGCGGCGGTTGAAGCGATCGGCGATTCCCAAGAATACCAAAGAACCAAGTACGAGAATGATACCCTGGATGATCGGCCACATGAGCTGCGAGCTGGCAGCCTGGCCCGTAGCCTGCTCCACAATCATCGGAATATAGTAGAAGATAGCGTTAGCACCCTGGAACTGCTGGAAAGCAGCAACACCAACACCAGCAGCAACGAGATAGCGGTATTTGTTCGAGACAAGTGTAGAAAGTGAAGTAGACTGTTTTGCCTGCTGTTCATCACGAGCCGTAGCCTGGATGTCGGCCAGCTCAGCTTCAACCTCGGACTCGGGACGGATGCAGGCCAATACCTGACGCGCCTCAGCCAGCTTGCCGCCACGGACAAGGAAACGCGGCGATTCCGGCAGGTGCAGGACGCCGAAGAACAGGATGACAGCCGGGACAGCCGCCAAGCCGAGCATCAAGCGCCAAGCGATCATTTCCGGCATATCCTTGAGCAGGTAATCAACCACATAGGAAAGCAGCATACCAGATACGATCATGGTCTGATTGATTCCGGACAAACTGCCGCGCAGCCGTGCTGGCGCCATCTCCGACATATAAGCCGGAACCAATGCCGATGCTGCACCAACCGCTAAGCCCAGGAGCGTGCGCACAGCAATGAGATACAATGTACCATCCTGTGGTGCAATACCAGACAGAACCGAACCAATGATAAAGATAAGTGCAGAAAGCAGGATCATCTTGCGGCGGCCCAGACGGTCTGAGAGCTGGCCAGCCAGAGCGCCACCGAAAATCGCACCAAACATGACGGCTGAAGTGATCCAGCCGATGACGCTTGCATTCCCCTGCAAGCCCCAATCATTCTGCAGGAACGGCAGGGCACCGGTCATGACGCCGATGTCGTAGCCAAACAAAATGCCACCAAAGGAACCAAAGAAATATATGAACTTGCTAGAAATCTTCTTGCCTGCACTTTTACCTGTGCTTGTTTTCATTTCATATCCCCTCCATATAGGTTTTAAGTGGTATCTTTTAAATTGTGTTCGAGCACATTTCATGGTCTTAATATAGCACACGTATATCATTCTGTCAAATTTTTTATTGCTATTTATTTATTACAAATTTATAAGAACGTGTAGTATATTCTGACAATTAATGTAGGAAGCATTCCCGGAATCATCCGGGAACACCTTATTCCGGCGACTCATCGATAGCGATGATCCTGCCAGCCTGTACATCGACCAACCCGCGGTCACTGAGCTTGAGCTCAGGAATGACCGGCAGACTCAGGAAAGCCAGCGTCAGGAACGGATCGTATTCACGCCGCACGCCGAGCGCATAGGCCAGCTCCTCCATCTGCTTGGCCTTGGCTGCTACCTGTACAGCCGGCTGTGCGGTCATAAGGCCGCCGACAGGAAGCGCCAGACAGCCGCGTACCACACCATCTGCCACGATGGCCACACCGCCGCCACAGGCAGCCAGTGTCCTTATCGCCAGCTGCATATCGCCATCGTTCGTCCCGATGACGATGAGATTGTGGCTGTCATGCCCGATGGTCTGCGCGATGGCACCGCTTTGCAGGCCAAATCCCTTCACCAGCCCCAGCCCAATCCGCCCAGTCCCCTTATGGCGTTCGCATACAGCCAGTTTCAGTATATCCTGGGCAGGATCGGCAGCAGCCAGGCCATTCTCTGCCGGCACCTGCATAAAGCGCCTTTTGGTCAGCAGCTGCCGCGGAACCAGCTCGATGACATTTGCCTCCTCACCAGTCACTGGCAGCGCCAGCGAAAAGCCATCATCGGCTGCCAGCCGCACGGAATCCTCCAGCCGCTGCGGCACCACCTGCGGGGCATAGTCCTGCCAGAATGATTCCACAGGCTGGCCCTGCTCAGCAGCCAAACGGCCCTGCGCATATACCTGCACAGGCACCCAAGCCTTGAAGTCTTCAAACACCAGCAGATCCGCCCGGCGGCCTGGCGCAATGACACCACAGTCTTTGAGCCCGAAGTACCGCGCCGTATTGACCGTAGCCATCTGCAAGGCCTGGGAGACAGGTATCCCCTTAGCTACTGCCTGCCGCACCATCGCATTGATGCCGCCCGCTTCCAGCAGGTCCCCCGGATGGCGGTCATCGGTACAGAAGCAGCAGAAGCTGCTGTTTTCCAGCGTCACCACAGGCAACAGGGCATCAAGATTGTGCGCGGCCGAACCCTCGCGGATCAGCAGATACATCCCGGCAGCCAGCCGCTCTTCTGCCTCCTCTGGCGTCACGCACTCATGGTCGGACAGGATGCCAGCAGCGGCATAGGCCATCAAGTCTTTTGCCGCCAGCTGCGGTGCATGCCCATCGACCAGACCCACAGTCTCCACCAGTGCGAGCTTCTGCCAGACCTTCTCATCACCAGCGAGCACCCCTGCCATGTCCATCATCTCGCCCAGCCCTAGCACCTGTGGCGATGCCAGGAACGGACGCAGCTCTTCCGCCGTAAGGCAAGCCCCATTGTCCTCCAAGGCCGTTGCAGGCACACAGGACGGCAGCATGAACCTGATATCGATGGGCAGCCTTTCCGCTGCGTCCATCATATAGCGGATGCCCACACAGCCTGCTACATTGGCTATCTCATGCGGATCGGCTACTACCGTTGTCGTGCCCTTGGGCAGCACGGTCCGCGCGAAGCCATGCGGCGTCAGCATCGAACTTTCGATATGCACATGCGCATCGATAAAGCCTGGCGTCACGTACCGGCCCTGCAGATCGACTTCATTTGGCCCGGAATATTGGCCGATTCCGGCGATATAGCCCTGGCTGATCGCAATATCGCAAGGCTTGAAGCTTCCCGTGAAGCCAGCAAAAACCAAGCCGCCTTTCAATACGAGATCCGCAGACTCCCTGCCCTGCGCCACGCGCATAAGTTTTTTCTTATCCATCGCTGTTCTCCTGCAAGATTTCTCTTTCCAAGAACTTCGCCAGGCCATCTTCCGCATTGGCGGCTGTAACATCCGTCGCCAGCTTCTTGATCGCCTCGGGTGCATTCCCCATGGCGACACTGCGGCCTGTCAGTTCCAACATCTCGGTGTCGTTGTAATTATCGCCAAAGGACAGTGCCTCCTCCGGTGTCAGCCCGAAGTGCTCCAGCATCACGGCAATGCCGCTGGCCTTCGATACCGACGCGTCCATGATTTCGAGCAGGAACGCTGCCGAGCGGACCACATGGAACATCGGGAACCGTGCCGACAGCTCCGCTTCCGCCCGCTCACACAGCTCTGGCTCAGCCATCAGCAGGATCTTATGCGGGACTTCGCCAGCTTCCAAGCGCTCATGGAAATCAGCGGCTTGCGGCTGGGCAGAAGTGATGCGCACCTCTGTCTGCACGCGTTCATTCGCCACATCTTTGACATACCAGTGATGGCCAGCATAATAGTTGACCACAGCCTCTTGATATTCCGAAGCCAAGACATCCAGCAGGCGCGCTGTATCCGCCCCATCCATCGTCACACTGCCCAGCTCCTCGCCCTCAGCGGTAAGCGCCAGGGCGCCACTGTAACTGATGATGGGAATCGTGATGCCAATGGCTTCTGTCAAAGGATAGATTGCTTCCGGCATCCGAGCCGATACAAGCACCAGCGGTATATCCTTAGCCAACAGCTTCTTGACAGCCTCTGCCGTGACCGGACTGACCTTGCTCTCCGGCGTCAAAAACGTCCCGTCGATATCCGAAAATACAATTTTTACCATAACTCCCGCCCCCACTTTTGTTTTTGTTTATAAGTATACTTTCCTTTCTATGAAAGAACAATTGATATCTGTCACAAATCCACGGTATCCAAGTTCTATGAAGCAGGATATGCAAAAATACAGCAACACTTGCTTACATATGTATTCTGGATTGCAAGGTGACTCTCCAAGAGTCAGTGCCTACGGGAAGGAATCCCGCTGATGCACGGCACGAAGGGGCAGATGCGGTTGTTGCCGATAAGCCTCCATCCCCGCGAAGCGTAGTTTCGCGGGGGCTCCTCTGCCGAGCACTTTGCCCCCACCGCTCAGGATGTCCACCAGACATCCGCAACTCCGCCGTCGCCAGAGAGACGGGATATGCTTTTGCTTCACAGGATCTGCCAGACAAACCACGCTTCATAAAAACAAGCCGTCACTTTCAGCGACGGCTTGTTGCACGTGAAACATTCACTATATCTCTTATGCTTTTGCACCCGTGGAGTACATGGCGATTTTCTCTGGATTGTCGTTGATGCTCCAGACACCGCAGGGGCAGACACCAGCGCAGATACCGCAGCCGATGCAGCGATCCGGGTCGGAGACATACTCCCAGCTGCCATCTTCCTTCTCGATGCGCGTGATGGCCTTCTCCGGACAGGACTCAAGGCACATCTTGCAGTCACGGCAGGTACCGCAGCTCACGCAGCGCGTATGGTCATCCACCGGATCACCCAGCAGGCAGTGATGGCACTTCTCGAAGTATGCTTTCGACAGGCGCTCTGCAGGGATCTGCTGCTTCTCCGGGAAGTCAGCCGTCTCTTTGCCCATGACATACTGATCGACATACCAGGCAGCCTTGCGGCCACTGCCGATAGCATCGGTCAGACGGCCCGGTTTGATCGTATCACCAGCCGTGAATACACCTGCGGCGATGCTCTGGTCCTTCTTCGGCACGAGCCAGCTCTTGCGGAAGAATTCGATGCCCTCATCCTCCGGCAGGAAGTCAAGCTCCGGCTCCTCACCGATGCTGACGATAACCTGATCCGCTGGGATGAATCTGCCGTCGTTGCCGTAGACACCTTCCGGCGTGATCTTGTTCGTGAAGAACGGCCAGACGAGCTTACCACCGAGGTTCTCGATATACTCGATCTCATCGGCAAAAGCTGCCGGTTTCTGCACATCGACGGCTACGACCGTCTCAGCGCCCATCTCGTAGGCCCCACGGCAGGTATCCATACCGGAGTTGCCTGCGCCGATTACGACGACATGCTTGCCCGTTGCCGGTTTCTCGCCACGGTTGATGGCCTTGAGGTACTCCAGCCCCATCGTGAGGTGCTCTGCCCCCTCCCAAGGGAAGAAACGGGACTTCGTGCCGCCCGTAGCGACGACAACCGCATCATTTTCCTTGCGCAGGGCCGCGAATTTCTCTTTGTCGACCTTGCAGGACGTGACGAACTCGACACCGACGCTCTGGATGCGTTTGAGTTCAGCCTCCAGGAGCTCATGCGCCAGACGGCCGCGCGGGATGACCTGCTCAAGCTTGCCGCCGATATGGTCAGCATCATCATAGACCGTGACGCTATGGCCCTTGCGTGCCAGCTGCCAAGCCGTCGACAGGCCAGCTACACCACCGCCGACAACGGCGATCTTCTTGCCAGTCTTGACTTTCGGCGGTTCAACCGGCAGGAAGGCCGAGCGATAGCCGAGATCGCCGATCTGGATAGGCTCATCGATCGAACCGCGCGTGCAATGATCCATGCACGGATTCGGGCAGACCGAACCGCAGACCGAGCCCGGGAACGGCGTGTACTCGAGTTCAAGCTGGAAGGCTTCGTCGAGCTTGCCCTGGCGGATGAGATCATAGCGGCGCTGGGTCGGGATACCCGTCGGGCAGTTGAATTCACACGGCGCAGCAAATCTCGCATTGTCCCAGCTCGGCACACGCAGGCGGTAAAGCCCCGTGGATAGCGTGTTATGGACAGCGAAATCATCATGAGCGACATCGCTGAAGATACCGCCCTTGACCCACTCATTCTGGCGGAAAGCCTTGAGGTCATGGCTCTTCTTGCCTTTTTTCTCCGCAGCCGTCAGCGGACGCAGCTTCTTCCACTGGCTCCAATCCGACAGCTCCTGCCGCAGATCTTCGCGCTCGATATGCTGGAGGAATTCATCCATGCCACCATCAAGGAATGCAATATCGTCCGCCTCAAGATCCATGTATTTGATATCCGCTGGATATGTATCGATTGGGCCGCGGACATAGACGATACCGCCGACCATGCCGACACAGGCACGCTCACCGAGGACCGATGCGAACTGTTCACTGTCATAGCCGCAGACAACGGCACGGCCGCCGCCCATGAACTCGAAGGAGAAGGAGCCGACATTCTTGAGGATCCACAGCTCCGGCTCTTCATAGAGCGGGTCATGCTTCATCAGCGAACCCGTACGCGTACCGCCACGGCCGCCGATGAAAATCTTGCCGCCCGAAGAACAGTGGCCTGCCGTATCACCGGCATCACCCTTTACCGTGATCGTACCGCCAGAGTTCAGCCAGCCGACATCGGCAGATACAGAACCCTCCGCTACGATTTCCGTTCCCGGCAGACACATGGAGCCGAGTCGCTGGCCGGCATTCGTGACATGGAAATGCAGCGTCTTGCCCTCTGGATGCCACAGCGGGCCGCCGATATCGTGCTGGCCTGAAGCAGCGACCTCAAACTCGGTCTCGCCCTGCTTCACGGCATCGCCGATGGCCAGCAGCAGGTCTTGGGTGGACATGCGGTCATGTCCCTGCATCGTATCTATCTTGAACATAAATCATTGCCTCCTGTTACGCCATCTTAGCATACATACTGGATACCGAGTTTCTCGGCCACAGCCTTGTCCGTGGAAACCAGCGCATCACTGCGGCCGATTGGCAGCGAGCTGTTGCCGATTGGTGCCATGAGCTTCTTGAGCTCGGTATCGAAGGCCAGTACGTAATCGACGATTTTCTGCGCTCCACGATCGATATCGAGGCGCTTGACGAGACGCGGATCCTGCGTGCAGATACCCATCGGGCATTTGCCCGTATTGCAGGCATTGCAGCGGCCATGCTCGTTGCCCACGCAGCCCAAGAGCTGGATCAGTACCTTGCCGACGAATACACCGTTGGCACCCAGGCACATCATCTTGAACGCATCAGCAGCCGCATCACCGGTCATGCCGATACCACCGCCACCATAAAGCGGGATCTGGCCCTGCAGGCCCTGCTTGACCGCCGCATTGTAGCAGTCGCGGATCTTGGAGACAACCGGATGGCCCGTGTGGTCAAGGGAAACCTCATTGGCTGCACCCGTACCACCCTGGATGCCATCGAGGAAGAAACCGCCGCAGATCTTGTACGGATCGCGCAGCAGGTTGTTGTAAACGGATACCGACGTGGCCGATGCCGCACATTTGATGCCGACCGGCACACGGAAGCCGAAGGCAGCATTCATCGAAAGGTGCATCTTCTGGACCGACTCCTCGATGGAGTAGAGGCCCTGATGGTTCGGCGGCGAAGCCAGCGTAGCCTTCGGTACGCCACGGATAGCCTGAACGTGCTCAGCCACTTTTGCCTCTGGCAGCAGACCGCCATCGCCCGGTTTTGCACCCTGACCGATCTTGATGAGGATACCCGCCGGATCAGTGACCATATGCGGCATTGCCTTGATGATGCGGTTCCAGCCGAAATGGCCCGAAGCGATCTGGATGATGAAGTATTTGAGATAGTCCGATTCCAGGAGCTTGACCGGCATACCACCCTCACCAGAGCTCATGCGTACTGGCAGGCCGCATTTCTCGTTGAGGTAGCCGACAGCCATCGCTACGGCCTCCCACGCACGCGTCGAGAGTGCGCCGATGGACATATCGGAGAAGATCAGCGGATAGATCCAGTCGACTGGCGGCGTATGGCTGGCCTGTACGAGTTTGCCGTCCTTGAGCTCAAAGGGCAGCTCCTTGGCCGACAGGACGCGGCCAAACGGCGAGCGGATATCAAAGGTATGACGGGCAGCGTCAAGCGACGGATCCGTCATCTGCGAGATACGGCCGACTACAATGCTGTCGAGGGTGCGCTGGGCATTGAGGTTCGTGCGACCACCGCGTTTGATGGGGCCATTGTCCTTCGAGAGCAGTGCCTTGCGCGTATCCGGATTGCGTACCGGACGGATGGCATTGTTCGGGCAGATCTTCTCACACATGCCGCAGCCCCGGCAGAAATCCGTAAGGCTGGCGACCTGCTTGATGATAGGCCGTGCCACATGCGTATGCTTCGGCTCCGGCTGGCTGCCCTCTGAGACGGTCAGCGAACGTCCCTGCGTCACGACCTTGATAGCCTTGAATGAGCAGGCGGCCACGCAGCTGCCGCACATCGTACAGCGGTCGGCTTGATATTCGATTTTCCAGGGCAGGTCATTTACCCCTACATCCTGTGTTTTTACTGCTTCCATCTCTGTACCTCCAGCTCATTGTCGATTACGATGATTTCCCGTTCATTGGGATAGATGTCCTTCGTCTGGTCACGATCCGGCATGATCTCATTGATGCCACAGACCTCTGACGAAATCGCCAGCATGTCATCCGTGCGGCCGATGACGACCGGACGCAGCTTCTTGGAATCACAGCAGGTGATCATGCGGTTGTCCGGCAGTACGCCGATTACCGTGTTCGGCCCGTTGATTTCAAGATTTGCCAGTGACTGGCGGATGGCCGTAAGCACATCCTTATCTTCGCGCTGCTCGATTTCCTCGAAGGGCAGCGGCGTGATGACATGCTTATAATAGGTAAGCGGCCATTTGAGCTCGTGATGGACATAGTGGAGCGTATTGAGGAAGCACTGGGAATCCGACTCGAAGCCGATATAGCCACGATGCAGGGATTTCTGGAATTCCTTATTCTTCGTATAGAAGGTATTCTCGCCATTAGCGCAGAGCGTATAGCCCTGCAGGAAGAACGGATGCGCCGCATAACGGACGATATCATAGTTCGTATTCTGGCGGCACTGTGCCACGATCGATTTCGCAGCGAGGCAGCCGTTGTCATCCCAAAGGTGGAAATACGTAGCGATATCGCGCGGATCGCCGATTTCCTTGAGGGTCAGGACATCCGGCCAGAAGGAGTAGACAAAGCCTTCCCCAGCCTCTTCCAGCAATTTGCGCAATGCCAGGCGCGTATCGAGCAGCAGGTTCTCCTTCTGCTCCTGCGTCATCTTCTCTGCGCCTTCCGGATAATCGTAGTTACGGAAAATGTAGTACGGCATTGCCTGGATATCAAGGCCCGGGCGCTTGTCCGGGATAGGGATCCATTCAGCCAGCTGCACAAAGTTGTGCGCATCCATGTATTCCTCTACAAGCTGTGCACCACGCTGCGTGCAGGCCAGGGATAAAAGCGGCTTATCCTTATAATTGGAAAAGATGCCGTAAAGATCCTGCATGACCATGGCAAAACCAGAGTTGTCATGCCCCTCCTGCTGCGGCAGCATCAGACGCAAAGCCGTAGATGGCTGGATGGGTACCTTGCTCTTGATTGAACCGATTCTACACATATCCGTCTCTCCTTTGAGATTGTCCTTCATGTATAATACATTGTCTCTATACAATACATTTTTATTGTAATGTAACTCCTATTATAGGAATACTGTAAATCGATGTCAATATGTATATTCAAGCATAAAATTCTGAAAAATATAGCTTATCCCTTGATTTTCCGCCATTTGCTGTCCAATATCTATGTATTTTTAATCATTATTGTATATTTATGCTTATATGTAGTTTACACTTTTCGCATTTGTTATACTTATTGTGCCAATAAAAAAGCCCTATGCCGTAAGCTGCATAGGGCTTTTAGATATTATTCACTTTTGTTATGTTATGTATTTTTTTACTATATACATGCATACAAATCTATAGCGAAACGGTCAAAACGTATGCTAAAGTATACATTATTCATTATGGTTTGACCATGCTTGCAAGACAAATGTCAGCAAAAAGACCTTGTCAATGCAGATAGGTCGAGGGGTTGACCGGCGTGCCATTGATGCGCACCTCATAATGAACATGCGGGCCCGTCGAGAAACCTGTGCTGCCCATATAAGCGATGACCTGGCCGCGGCGCACATGCTGGCCAGCCACGACCGCTACCTGCATGGCATGTCCATAGCGCGTCATGATGCCATTGCCATGATCGATGTCGACCATGTTACCATAACCGCCGCTGTTCCAGCCAGCCGTCGTTACGATGCCATCAGCCGTTGCCACGATGGGCGTCCCCATATCATTGGCAATATCTATGCCCGGATGGAAATCCGAGCCGTTCCAGCGCAGGCCATAGGGCGAGCTGACATCACCGCGAGCCGGCCAGATAGCCGGTACTGTTCCGCCAGGCATCCCGAGATCATTGAGCGAGGATGTCCCCATCATATCCTGACGTGCCTGGAGCTGCTGCTTCAGTTCCAGCAGAGACTGGCGCCGTACAGCCAGCCCCTGTTCCACGAGATCAAGTACCTGGCCAACATTGTTGAAATCCGGCTGGACGATGGGGCCGCCCTGGCCATCATGGGTGCCATCGCCGCCATTGCCATCGGCAGCAGGACTGGACGGTGCCTGAGCATCGCTATCCTTTGCCGGCGCCGCTCCCGACATCCGACGAAGGTCGTTTTCGATCTGCCGGAGCTGATCCATCTGCTCCTGCAAGGCATTGGCCTTCTTCGAAAGATTCAGCAGCTGCTCCTGCTGGATCTTATTCACTTCCCGCAGCTCCCGTACCTCACTGGCACCACTGCGCACGGCAAAGGTACTGTAAACGGCATAACTGAACGCACCGACAAACAGCAAGGCCCCTGCCGCCAGCGATACCGCACCGATTTTCAGTGCCTGTGCCGACAGGTGGATGTTCTTGACATCCCCCCCCTGCGGCGGAATAAACTTGATGGTATATTCCGGCTCTCTCTTTATCTCTGGTCTTTTCTCATCCGCCAAAGTAAAGCCTCCAAACTTTCTCAATAAAAATAAATCCACGGAGCATACTGTCCCTGGATCGCATCATAACCTCATCATCTGAAAAACGGCTTCAAAGCCAACAAAAAACCTTATGCCATTATAGCATAAGGTTCTTGTTTTTTAAAGGCTTTTCTATGCAGGGATCACTGAGCCTTGGCCATAGCTTCGCGCAAGGCCTGCTCTTCTTCCTCAGTCATCGTATAAGTGGAATGGCCATCCTCGATGGGCTTGACATAGCTGCGCGAATCCTCACGGCCGAAAATACTCGAAAGGACAACGCCGTTATTATGCGAATCCAGCAGTGCTACCGCATAGCTGAGATCACTGCCCATGTCCTCGAAGGCCCGGAAACGCACCACGCCCACCCGCGTGACAGCCGTCTGCAGCAACGCATCCATGCGCTGGTTCTCCGCATCGATGCGCTGGTTTTCCTCTACGACATGCTTGACCTCATCGATATGCCCCATGAGCAGGCGCTCCAGATTGGCACCATCGACACCAGCCATCATCTTGCGATAACGTTTCTTCATATAGTTGAGCTTCAATGCCTGATTGATCATGACGATCAGCATGATCAGCATGATGACTGCCATTCCTGTGACAATGAACGGCATATTATCCGCCATAAACTTCATAAACTGCTGAATATCCATTGTTTCCTATGTGCTTCCTTTCTCTTCTCTCTTCCCGGCAACCATTGTTGCACGTGAAACATCTAGCTTATACCGTGAACTTCTGTGACAGCGACACCTTGCGGAGCGCATCGATGCGCTGCTGCTTCACGTCCTGCTGCCGTTCAAGTATCGTTCCCATGATACGTTCAAGATCATCGGCGGAATAGAACTCGATCTCAATCTTGCTCTTCTTCTTGCCCGGATGAATCTTGACCTGTGTTCCCAAAAGATGCGTAAGCTTTTCGACAGCATCCGTCAGGAATACATCCTGCGGTACCGTCTGCTTGGCGGGTGCCTGCGTCTTCGCCTTGAAGTAGTCAGGGTTTTCCAGCACCTTCTTGACCAGCGACTCACACTGCCGTGCCGACAGTTCCTCCGCCTGGATATACTCTGCCGCCTCACGCTGCAGAGCCATATCCTCGATGGCCAGCAAAGGCTTGGCCTGCCCCATCGAGAGCGTGCCATTCGCCACATAATCCTGTACCTGCGGTGCCAATTTCAGCAGACGCAGGAAATTGGCAATATGTGAGCGGCTGCGGCCTACCTTCTTGGCCACCGTCTCCTGCGTCAGCTTGAACTCCCGCATCAGGCGCTCATAAGCCTGCGCTTCTTCCATCGCGTTGAGATTTTCCCGCTGGATGTTCTCGATCAGCGCAATCTGGCCGACCTCTTCGTTATTGTACTCCCGCACGATGACCGGCACCTCGGTGAGCCCGGCGAGCTTAGCGGCACGCAGGCGGCGCTCACCAGCAATCAGCTCATAGCCGCCATCCGGCAGCTTGCGCACGAGCAACGGCTGCAATACACCGAAATTCCGGACAGATTCCTTGAGTTCTTCGAGAGCCCCCTCGTCGAACTCCAAGCGAGGCTGATAGCGATTTGCCTGGATGGAGCCAATAGCTATCGAATGCACCTTGTCACGGCCGTCAGCTTCTACCTTAGCCTTGCCGAGGCCCAGGGCTCCTAGCCCCTTGCCCAGTCCGCCATGTTTAGCCACGGGAAATCACCTCTTTCGCCAGCTTCATATACACGTCGGCCCCCTTGGATTTCTTATCGTAGTAGAGTATCGGCTGACCGAAAGATGGTGCCTCGCTCAAGCGTACCGTACGCGGGATCATCGTCTTGTAGACAGCTGATTCGAAACTGTCGCGTACCTCAGCTACCACCTGCTCAGCCAGCTTCGTGCGCGAATCGTACATGGTCATGACGACACCCTCGACATTCAGGTCAGCGTTGAGATTATTGCGCACGAGCTCGATGGTCTTCATCAGCTGCGCCACACCTTCGAGCGCATAGAACTCGCACTGTATCGGCATGAGCACCGAATCGGCCGCTGCCAGCGAATTCAGCGTCAACAGCCCCAGCGATGGCGGGCAGTCGATGATGACATAATCATATTCGTCCCGAACCTTGTCGAGGGCCTTCTTGAGACGCGTCTCGCGTGAGATAGCCGCAACGAGCTCAACCTCTGCACCAGCCAGATCGATATTGGCTGGCAGGACATCCACCTTGAATTCCGTCGGCTGGATGACCTCCCGGATATCTACCTCGCCGGCATTATCGATGAGCACATCATAGATGGTCTGCTCCAGCGCCGACTTATCGATACCATAGCCGCTGCTCGCATTTCCCTGCGGATCGCAGTCTACCAGCAGGACTTTCTTCTTCTTGGCTGCCAGGCAGGCTGCCAGATTCACCGACGTTGTCGTCTTGCCGACACCGCCCTTCTGATTGGCTATCGCAATAATCTTTGCCAACTCTTCCACCACTTTCCCAATATCATAAAATGTTACAGTTTTTCTTGTAAAATTCCACCAAAACAAATATAATTGTTATGCCATTATATATTTGATAAACAGTTGTTAAACGGTCCTGGCAGAATCCCATAACACTCCTTTTATCTACTATATATAATAATATGAAATGACCGAAAAGCCAATGTTTCACGTGAAACATTTTTAAAAAATTTAAGGAAGTGAGCAGCATGCCTGTCTATAATGCGCCCTTGCTGCGCATAGATTCCCAAGAAACCCGGCGCTATGCAGGACTGATGAAAGCGAAGGATTTTGACGAAACAAAAATCGCTGACGCCTGTCAGGAAGCCCGTCTGCTGGCTACGCCACGCGGTATCTGGCAAGTCTATGACTATGATTGCCAGCGGCAGGAAATCAAGGCTGACCCGCCCTGCATCATCGAAGGGAAAAAAATTGGGGCTCATCTTGCGGGCTGCGATAAGGTCATCCTGCTGGCAGCCACAGTCGGTGAAGCCATCGAAGAGACTGTGACTGCACAATTCGCCGCCGGCGAGTATGCCGCCTCTGTGCTGCTCGATGCAGCAGCGACCACGGCCGTCGAACAGCTTGCCGACGCGATGGAAAAAGCCATAAAGCCTAAAGCCGCGGCCAAGGGGTACGGCATGCGCTGGCGTTTCAGCCCTGGCTATGGCGATTGGCCCATCGAACAGCAGCCCGAGCTCATCCGCCTGTCACAGGCTGCCGATATCGGCATCAGCCTGTCAAGCTCCATGATGCTCGTCCCCCGCAAAAGCATCACAGCCATCATCGGCTTATATAAGGAAGACAAAAGCACCCCCGCCGCCAGCACAGTGAAACACGCCAAGGGCTGTGCGGCCTGCCACAAAGTGGATTGTCCCGCAAGGAAAATCCCGCCAGAAGAGCATATATAAAGGAGACTTTCCTATGATTCATATCTTTGACGGTGCCATGGGCACCATGTTGCAAGCCGGCGGACTGAAGCCAGGCGCCTGCCCGGAGCTCATGAACATCGAGCAGCCCGAAGTCGTGAAGAACATCCATAAGGCCTATATCGATGCAGGCTCTACCATTATCGAAACCAATACCTTCGGTGCCAGCAGCTTGAAACTCGAGCATTATGGCCTTGCCAGCCGTGTCGCAGAGATCAATGCTGCCGCCGTGAAGATTGCCAAAGAAGCCGCTGCAGGCAGAGCCAAGGTTGCTGGATCTATGGGGCCCACGGGCCGCTTTGTCGTGCCACTCGGTGATCTTGACTTCGAGGATGCCTATGCTTGCTTTGCCGAACAGGCTAAAGCCCTGGCAGAAGCTGGCGCTGACTATCTGATCATCGAGACCTGCATCGACATCCAGGAAATGCGTGCAGCACTGCTGGCAGCCAAGGAAAATGCCCCTGGCGTTCCCGTCATCTGCCAGCTCTCCTACAGCGAAGACGGCCGCACGGTCACAGGCACCGATCCACAGTCCGCGGCCATCATCCTCGGTGCCATGGGAGCCGACGTCATCGGCGTCAACTGCTCGCTGGGCCCTGAGCAGCTCGTTCCGATTGTCCGCACGCTGGCAGAGAACTGCGACGTCCCGATCAGCGTTCAGCCAAATGCCGGCATGCCCTACCTTGAAAACGGCGAAACGGTATTTCCCATGGGGCCTGAAGATTTCGGCCGTTGGGGCACCGAGCTGCTCGCTGCGGGTGCCACCTACCTCGGCGGCTGCTGTGGTACGACACCATCACATATCGCCGCGCTTTCGGCAGCACTGCGCACAGCTGAAGAACCCCTGCACGCCCCGAAATCGCGCCGCCTCTGGCTTGCCAGCCGCAGCAAATCGGTCTGCATCGACAAAAAACTGCCGACCAGACTCATCGGCGAGCGCATCAACCCCACGGGCCGCAAGAAACTGGCCGCCGAAATCCGCGAGGGATCGTTCCTGTCGGTGAAAAAAGAAGCTGTCAACCAGGTCAAGGCCGGTGCCCATCTGCTCGATGTCAACATGGGTGTCGGCGGTATCGACCAAGCAGCCGCCATGAAAAAAGCCGTCACTGAGATTGCCCAGCTCACCGATGCTCCGCTGGCTATCGATACCAGCGACGCCCAAGCACTCGAAGCTGGGCTGCGAGCCTATCCGGGCCGTGCGCTGATCAACTCCGTGAGCTACGAGCCCGAGCGCATCGCCGAATTCCTGCCGCTTGCCAAGAAATACGGTGCAGCGATCCTCTGCCTCCCCATCACTGCCGAAGGTGTTCCCAAGACAGCCGAGGAACGTATCGAAGTCATGCGGAAGATCATCCAGGCTGCCAAAGCCCAGGGGTTGGAGGATGGCGACTTCCTCTTGGATGCACTGGTCATGACCGTATCCGCTGACAAGAATGCTTGCTATGAAGTCCTGATCACCCTGCAGATGTACCGCGAACGCTTCGGCTATCCGACGACCATGGGCCTGTCCAATATCTCCTTCGGCCTGCCGAACCGTCCCCTCATCAACAGCACCTTCTTTGCCATGTGCCTGGCCGCAGGCCTTGATGCCCCCATCATGAACCCCTATGACGAGTCCATGCAGCGGGCGCTGAAAGCCAGTGCCGCACTGCTTGGAGATGACCCGAACGGCCTGGCCTTCAGCCAGGATGAAGCCAATCTCAGCGTCCCCAAGAAAGCTGCGGTCGCCAAAGAAAGCAATCTGGCAGCTCTGCCTGCCATCAAG
This sequence comes from Pseudoselenomonas caprae, assembly GCF_008271345.1. Taxonomy (NCBI): domain Bacteria; kingdom Bacillati; phylum Bacillota; class Negativicutes; order Selenomonadales; family Selenomonadaceae; genus Pseudoselenomonas; species Pseudoselenomonas caprae. The sequence continues at coordinate 68,668 of NZ_VTOZ01000009.1, read as the reverse complement.
CAGGCTGTCATCGATGGCGAAAAGGACGAAATCGTCGAGCTCGTCGCCCGTGCCGTAGCCGAAGGTCATAGTGCGAACGAAATCACCGAAAAGGCCTTGACGGCCGCCATGACTGATATCGGTGAGGACTTCGGTGCTGGCCGCATGTTCCTGCCGCAGGTACTGCTCTCAGCCGAGACCATGCGCGCCGCCTTCAACAAGCTCAAGGAACTGCTGCCAGCCAGCAGCGAGGCCGACAAAGGAACCGTCGTCATCGCCACGGTCAAAGGTGACGTCCATGACCTCGGCAAGAACATCACCGGGGCCCTGCTCGCCAATAGCGGCTTCCGTCTCATCGACCTCGGCAAGGACGTCGACTCCACTGAAATCGTCAGAGCCGCTATCGAAAGCAAAGCCGACATCGTTGGCCTCTGCGCCCTGATGACGACGACGATGGTGCAGATCGACAAAGTCATCGCCGACCTCAAAGCCGCTGGCTGTCCAGCAAAAGTGATGGTTGGCGGTGCCGCCGTCACTCAGGAATATGCCGACAACGCCGGTGCTGACGCCTACGCCGCCGACGGCGTGAAAGCTGTCAAGCTTGCCAAGGATATGCTTGGCATCGATTAAGAGACAAAAAAATCGCGATTGTTTCACGTGAAACAATCGCGATTTTTATATTGCTTAGAACAATACCTTAGCCAGATGCAGATATTCCGGATCGAGTTTCTTTTTGTTGTTGACCGAATCATGCAGGTCGATGGATACGACGCGGCCCTTGCTGAAGCCGAAGACGATATCCGAGAGCCCCGAGATCAGTGCCAGAGCAGCCTGCTCGCCGAGCTGGCTGGCACGCACGCGGTCGATGACCGACGGGGAGCCCCCACGCTGGATGTGGCCCAGTACCGATACGCGGGTATCGAGTTCCGTCTTCTTCGCGATGTAGTCACCGATTTCCTGGCCGCTGCCAGCACCCTCAGCAACAACGACGAGGATGTAACGCTTGCCTTCCTGATAAGCAACCTTCATATCCTCACAGATCTTATCCAGATCGAACGGGGACTCCGGTACGAGGATGTACTCCGCACCGCCCGAGATACCCGAGACGAGTGCCAGCCAGCCCGAGCTGCGGCCCATGACTTCCATGACGATGACGCGGCGATGTGCCGAAGCCGTATCACGGAGCTTGTTGATGGCATCGATGATCGTGTTGGCAGCCGTGTCGCAGCCAATCGTGTAATCAGAGCCCCAAACATCGTTGTCAATCGTGCCCGGCAGACCGACGATAGGAATGCCCGTCTCCTGCGAGAGCAGCGAAGCACCGCGCAGCGAGCCGTCACCACCGATGACGCAGAGGCCCTGGATGCCGCGGTCAACGAGATGCTGATAGCCGAGCATACGGCCCTCCGGCGTCTTCCAGCGGTTGCAGCGAGCCGTACCAAGGAACGTACCACCGCGCTGGATGATGTCGCCGACGTCCTTGGACTTCATCTCAAACATATCTTCTTCAAGCAAGCCATGATAACCATCACGGATACCCCAGACTTTCACACCCTCATAGAGTGCCGTACGAACAACCGCACGGGCTGCCGCATTCATTCCCGGGCTGTCGCCACCGCTGGTCATGACTGCAATGCTCTTTAACATAATCGAAGTCCCCCTTGAATATGAGAAAATTGTAACATAGTACGCCAAAATAGAAATTCTTACCAAACCTTATCATACCATAAATCCGGCAAATCTAACAGGGTTTTTCCCACGGGAAAAATCAATTAACCTAATTTTTTGAGCAGGTTCATCAACTTGTCTTCTGCCACTTGACAAAAAGCCCGTATGATGATAGATTGACTATTGTAAATGCTGTGCGACTGACGGAAGTGGATCACCACAGGGAGCACAGGGAAGAGAAGCCGACCGTCTGGGCGTATAGCCTGGATTCGTGTCGGCTTTTTTCGTTATTTGATGGGAAAAGGAGAACCTTGCAATGAACGAAATGGAACTCAAATACGGCTGCAACCCGAATCAGAAACCAGCCCGCGTATTCATGAAGAACGGCGACCTGCCGTTCCAGGTGCTCAATGGCAAACCGGGCTACATCAACCTGCTCGATGCCATGAACAGCTGGCAGCTCGTCCGTGAGCTCAAGGAAGCCACAGGGCTGCCAGCCGCCGCCTCCTTCAAGCACGTCAGCCCGGCTGGCGCGGCCGTAGCCGTTCCGCTCTCAGAGACGCTCCAAAAGGCTTACTTCGTCGAGGGTGTAGAGCTTTCACCGATTGCCACGGCCTATATCCGTGCCCGCGGTGCTGACCGCATGTCGTCTTACGGCGACTTCGTTGCGCTGTCGGATGAATGCGATGCCCAGACGGCATCCTTCCTCCAGCGCGAGGTTTCTGACGGCATCATTGCACCGTCTTACTCCGACGCCGCCCTCGAGATCCTCAAGACCAAGCGCAAGGGCACCTATCTCGTCCTGCAGATGGACCCGGACTACAAGCCCGAGCCCATCGAGACCAAGCAAGTCTTCGGCATCACCTTCGAGCAGCAGCGCAATGAGATTGCCATCACCGAGGACTGCCTCAAAGAAATCCCGACGCAGAACAAGGACTTGCCAGCCGCAGCCAAGCGCGACCTGCTGATTGCGCTGATCACGCTCAAATACACCCAGTCCAACTCCGTCTGCTATGCCAAGGATGGCCAGGCCATCGGCATCGGTGCCGGCCAGCAGTCCCGCGTCCACTGCACGCGTCTGGCGGGCAGCAAGGCAGATATCTGGTATCTGCGCCAGGCCCCTCAGGTTCTTGCGCTGCCGTTCCGCGAGGATGTACGCCGCCCGGACCGCGACAATGCCATTGACGTCTATGTCGGCCCCGAGTACCGGGATCTCTTGGATGGCGACAACTGGAAGCGCGTCTTTACCGAGAAACCGCCAGTCTTCACCGAGGAGGAAAAACAGGCCTGGCTGGCTACACAGGCAGGCGTAGCCCTCGGCTCCGACGCCTTCTTCCCGTTTGGCGACAACATCGAACGCGCCCGCAAGAGTGGCGTTGCCTATGTTGCCCAGGCCGGCGGTTCCATCCGTGACGACAATGTCATCGAGACTTGTGACAAGTACAACATGACCATGGCCATGACGCACATCCGTCTGTTCCATCACTAAGGCCTATTCTATCGTTACCCCGTTCTTACACATACACACAAAAGGTGCTGGTCAAGAATGATTCTTGACCAGCACCTTTTACATTGCCAGGATTCAATCCAGCACCTCACCCGGTGTCACGGGATTCAGGCTGCTGACCCCATCCATATCGCGCACACAGGATAGGCAGCAGTCTATGCCGCCCAGCTGGAACGGTATCAGCAGATAGATCTTAAGCCGTACCTCACCAGCGTCATTGCGCGAGTGGAAAAAGGCCGTGAAGTGATCGCGCCTTACCTGCTCCTGCCGCTCCGCCAGCCGCGTCATATCATAGAACGCCAAGAACGCCTCACGCTCCTCAGGGACGATGTAGCGGTCAGCATAGAGCTCCAGGCTGCCCTTCACCGAATCGACTTCCGTCGTGATGCGGTTCTGCGTCTCATCGATATACACATTCTCCGCCCGTCCGGCACTGGACAGGAAATCGATGCGGGTAAATATCGACATGATGTGCCAGAGCGCTGCATGGACATCCACAGCGTCACGCTGCCGCTGTGCTGAAAGATTCACAGGTGCTACCACAAAGGCATGGACATCACGCACAGGATCCGTCGCGATGTGACGGCAATGGATCTTGCAGAAATTGCCATTGATGGAAAAATCGGCATTCTCCTCCATCCCCGACTGACGGCACCGTACGAGCAGCCGCTCCATCATGCGGTCACGATGCTCACGGCCGCTCCGGTACCGTGCGACAACCTCCTCCAGCGAAGCCAGCCCTATTCCCCTCAGATACTCCCGGTACGCCTTGTTCACATAGAGATAGCTGAAGCTGTCACGCGTATCGCCCTGCTCCACGATGGCCAGTGGCAGCTGGCTGATATGCCCCGTACGCTCCGCCTCCATATGCAGCGGAAAACTGCTGAGCACATTGACACTGCTTACCTGCTGATAGTATTCCGAGGAATCCAGCGGTTCGAACGTCAGCGTACTATCCTTCTTCGCATACGAATCGGCAGCTGGTGCCAAGGGCTGCGGCTTGCCGAAGAGGTACCCCTGGCAGGCTTCACAGCCTATGCACTTCAGGAATTCATATTGCTCCTCCGTCTCCACGCCTTCGGCCAGCGTATGCATGCCGATCTTCTTTGCCATATCCACAAGGGACTGAATGATGATGCCCGCCTTGCGATTCTTCCCAAAGTCACGCAGGAAGCGCATATCGAGCTTTATCATATCAAAATCGTATTCCTTGAGGGTATTGAGGGACGAATAGCCACTGCCGAAATCATCCATCCATACCTCATAACCTGCCGCCTGGAAGCGGGCCACCTGCTCCATCAGATTGCTGTCATCCTCGCTCAGCGCGCTCTCCGTTATCTCGAGCCGCAAGCGGTCACAGTCTACCTTATATTCCTGACGGATGCGCTCGATATCGGCAAATATGTCCGTCAGCTGGAAATCCAGCCGCGACAGATTTACCGATATGCGTGCCTCCTGCCAGCCCTGCCCATGCTCACGCACACGCCGGAAATCCTCACAGGCCTCGCGGATGATATAGAGATCCAGTTTATGGATGAGATGTGCACTCTCCAGCACCTCGATGAAGAAATTCGGCGGGATCATCCCATGTTCCGGCGACCGCCAGCGCGCCAAAGCCTCAAAGCCGATGACCTGCCGCGTCATCGTCCGGATTTCCGGCTGGTACCAGATCTCGATATCATGATGCTCGAGCGCACGGTAGAAATTGCTCACGACATAGTTCTTGAGCCGCAGTTTCTCCTCCAGCGAGGCATCAAAGACATCCCAGCCTTTGTCGTATCTTCCCTTGACGTTCTCACAGGCCAGCTTGGCCCTGTCCATGATCAGCGCCACATCCTGTATCCCTGCCGCAGGCACATAAAGTCCTGCCTTGACCTCCATCGCGAGATTCTGGTCGAAGTCATGGACAGCCTGACGGATATACTCCAGCCGCAGCTCGATATTCTTGTTCTCGACAGCGACCATGAAATGATCGTCGTTGAGACGGGCCAGCAGCGCATCAGGGAAAGCATCACGCAGAATGCTGGCTATGCGGCGCAGGAACTTATTGCCGCCTTGGAACCCATACTTTAAGTTGTACTCCTTGAAATTCTCGACATCAAAATACAGAAACGCGATATTGCCATTCGCATCTTCGCGCAGTAAATAGTGGGCATCCTCCATGAAATACATCATGGTGAACAGCCCCGTAACTTCATCCGTTTGGTTCTTGCGAATAAAATCTTTCATGATGACGCTCTCATTCTCGAAGTTATCCACATATATATCCACTAAACTGTGGATATGTTTATATTTTTGTGGATAAATATTAACAACGTTACAGCGATATCCGCAAATATTCTTCGATTGCATCGCGGAAGCTCATGTTGTCTCCGCTTGAGCCGCCGACATTCCTGTCCTTCATGACCTTCAATACGCCATGATAGATATCATCCTCAATGGAGCCCGGCACCAGATTCTCCCAATGCAGCGAGCTGTACGGGCGCTCCGTGATGGCATTGTCCGGCCGCCCCGTGACCTCAAGCTCACTGAGGAATTGGATCTGCCGTGTCTTCGGTCGGATGTAATAATGGCTGAGGAAATATTTCGGTGGGTAGCTATACTCCCCATCATCATCGATCTTCACCAGCCGCACCCAAGCATCCACGATATTTTCGGTTTCCGAATACGGAATCTTCATCCAACGCACATTCTTCGTATCCAGATAATAAGCGAAGCCATTATCCTTGAGCAGCAAGACATAGCGCTCCTGCTTCTGCTTTTCCTGGCTCTCCTTGGAAGTACTTTTCGCAGTATCAGTTTCTGCCGCCTGTACCGCCACACTGGAACACAAAGAAATCAATAAACCTGCTATGCAGATAAACGCGATTTTTTTCATCCTATCACCTCAAAATCAGTCATACTCACTATCTGTTAAATTCTCTATGCATACAAAAATTTCCTCTCTTTTTTCTGCAACATCATAAAAAATCGGCAGGGATTTTCCCTGCCGCAAACCACAAAATATGTTCCACGTGAAACAAATCCAGCCTATCCTTTTGCTACCCGTTTCCCGGCCGAAACAGCATCGGCAGGGCAGATCAGGCGGCATAGATGACAGCCGACACAACGCTTAGGATCCAGCACAGGCAGGCCCCTTCCATCCAGATGCAGGGCTTGATGACCGCCATCCTGGCAGGAAATCACGCAGCGTCCGCAGGAAATGCATTGGCTGCGCTGGAAGCTCGGGTACTCGATGGTCTCGCGATTGAGCGCCTCTGGCCGGACGATGTGCGGCAGGGCACGCCCGATAAGCTCGCTTACCGAGGACATTCCCATCTGGGTAATATAGTCGGCCAGACCTTCCGTAAGATCTTCGATGATGCGATAGCCATACTGCATGACCGCCGTGGTTATTTGCAGGTTCCCACATCCTAGTGCCAGGAATTCTGCGGCATCACGCCAATTCTCGATGCCGCCCATGCCGCTTATCGGGATGGCCCCGAGCTCCTTATCCTGCTTCAGGTCATTGATGAAGCGCAGGGCAATCGGTTTGACCGCCTTGCCCGAATAGCCGCCCTCGGCACATTTCCCCTGCACATCCGGCTCAGAAGCATAGCTGTCCAGATTGACATTCATGATGCTCTTGATGGTATTGATGGCCGCGATTCCATCAGCACCAGCACGGACAGCCGCTCTAGCCGGTACTTCCATATGCGTGATATTCGGCGTCATCTTCGCCAGCACAGGCAGACGGGTACCACGGCGCACAGCTGCGGTGTACATCGCCACAAAATCCGGATTCTCGCCGATTTCCGCGCCGAGCTTTTCCCCTACCATCTGCGGGCAGGAGAAATTGCACTCGATGATATCGGCCCCCGCCTGCTCCATATCCGCCGCCATCTGCTCCCACTCCTCGACATTGCGGCCCATGATAGAGGCTACGATGACCTTGCTGGGGAACTCCTGCTTCAGCCGCCGCAATATCGCCAGATTCTCCTCGTAAGGGCAGTCTGAAAGCTGCTCGATGTTCTTGAAGCCCACAAAGGGGGTACCATCCTTCATCAGCGCCGCGTAGCGCGGCGACGCCTCACGGATATCGATCTTCGAGATTGTCTTATAGCTCACACCTGCCCAGCCAAGGCGGAAGGCCCGCGCTACCATCTCGTAGCTGCTGCCTACCACCGACGAGGACAGGAAAAAGGGATTTTCACAAGATACGCCCATGAAATCGAGGGCCAGGATATTTTTCCTGCTGCCCGCCTGTTTCCTTTCCTCCTCTCTCTCTTTACCTGCCAGCGTCAGCAGGACATCCTTGATATGCACAGGGTAGTCCAGCTGGCCGCGGCGGCAGGCAGCCTCACAGGGCGCTCCACATTCCTGGCAACGCTTGTCCCCCAAGAGCCGGTTGGCTCCACCATGATTGGAAAACTGCAATGCCCGCAAGATGCGCCCAGCATCTATCCCCTGAGGGCAAGCTGCCGTGCAGGCAGGGGCCAGGCAAAGCAAGCAGCGTCCCGTCTCCGCCAGTAGATTCATCCGCATAAAGATCCCCCTCTCCTTGTCCATTTTCCTTTACCCTTATTATAGCAGAATTTTCACTCTATTTATAACAAAAAATAAACCTTCCCCGCAGGGAAGGCATATCTCATAGTGGGTTCTTGGCCGGAGTCCCAGCCTTGCGCGGATAGGCTTTCGGTGTCGGCATGCCCTTCGTGATGTCGATGACAGCACGGACATCCTCAAGGCCCGGCAATTTCACCGGACGCGTCTGCGTTTCACTGCCCCCCATCACTTTGATGGCCTTGACGGCCTCCTGTTCCTCCTCCTGATACTGCATGCCCTTCAGCGCGAGGAAATGACCGCCGCGTCTGACAAAGGGCAGGCAATACTCAGCCAGGATCGGCAGGCGGGCGACCGCGCGCGATACCGCGATGTCAAACTGCTCACGATAAGCTTTGTTGCGCGCACCTTCCTCCGCCCGGGCATGGACACAGGCGACATCCTGCAGCCCGAGCTCATCGACGACAGTCTGCAGGAATCTGACACGCTTGTTCAGCGAATCCATCAGCGTCAGCTTGATCCCTGGTGCGAAAATCTTGAGCGGCAGGCCAGGAAAGCCTGCGCCAGTGCCTACATCAATCACCGTTGCCCCCTCTGTGAACAGCGAAGCATCATAGGCCGTAAGCGAATCAATCATATGCTTGACAGCTACCTCCTGCGGCTCGGTGATGGCCGTGAGATTCATGATCTTGTTCCACTCGACAAGCAGTTCATAGTAGCGGTTGAACTGTCCCAGCTGTGTTTCCGACAGCACAAGACCATAGCTGTCCGCCGCCTGTTTCATTTCATCAATAAACATATCTTATCCTCCTGCCTGTCATCATCCCATGCGCCGCTGCTGCTCCAGCCAGACGAGCAGCACGGAGATATCCGCTGGCGAAACGCCGCTGATGCGGCTGGCCTGGCCCACGGAGCGCGGCCGGATCTGCGCGAGCTTCTCGCGGCCCTCATCGCGCAGGCTTGGTACCTGTGCATAGTCGATATCTTCCGGCAGCAATTTCTCTTCCAGTTTTTCCATATGCTCGACCTGTTCGAGCTGTTTCTTGATATACCCCTCATAGGTAATCGAAATCTCAACCTGCTGGCGCACCTCATCTTCCAGCTCCGGCAGATCGAATACTTGCTGCAGCTTGGCATAGCCGACATCCGGGCGGCGCAGCAGCTCATAGAAGCTCGTCGCATTGCGGATGGGCTCAATGTCCGCTGCCGCCAGTTTATCCTTGATCTCCTGCGTCGGATTGATGGAGTGCTGGCGCAGGTATTCCATAGCGTCTTTGATTGCCGCTTGCTTGCGCGTGAAGCGCTCCCAGCGGTCATCCTGCACGAGGCCTACCCGGCGGCCCAGCGGCGTCAGCCGGGCATCGGCATTGTCCTGGCGCAGCAGCAGGCGGTACTCCGCCCGGCTCGTCATGATGCGGTACGGCTCATTCGTACCCTTCGTCACGAGGTCATCGATCAGCACGCCGATATAGGCATCACTGCGCTTCAGTACCAGCGGCTCCTCGCCCTTGATGAACATCGCGGCATTGATGCCGGCGATGATTCCCTGCGCGGCTGCCTCTTCATAGCCCGAAGTACCATTTGCCTGTCCTGCGGAAAAGAATCCCTTGATCGACTTGAATTCCAGCGTCGGCTTCAGCTGTGTCGGATCGATGCAATCATATTCGATAGCATAGCCCGCCCGCATGACTTTGGCATGCTCAAGCCCTGGAATCGTGCGCAGGAACTCCAGCTGCACATCCATGGGCATACTCGTCGACATGCCCTGCACATAGACTTCATTCGTATGCAGCCCCTCAGGTTCAAGGAACAGCTGATGTCTCTCCTTGTCAGGAAAGCGCAGAATTTTTGTCTCGATAGACGGGCAGTAGCGCGGACCGATGCCTTCGATGATGCCATTGGCCATCGGTGCCCGGTGCATGTTGTCGCGCAGGATCTTATGGGTCTGTTCATTCGTATAGGTAAGCCAGCACGGCGTCTGCTCACGCGTCGTGACATCGCTCATAAAAGAGAAGTTGCGGCACTCCTCATCGCCCGGCTGGATTTCCATCTTGCTGTAATCGAGGGTGCGGGCATCGACGCGCGCCGGCGTTCCCGTCTTGAAGCGCATGAGCCTGACACCTGCCGCCTGCAGCGAATCGGAGAACTTCATCGCTGCACGCTGGCCGTTCGGGCCTCCCGTATAGGTATGCTCACCAATGATGATGCGTCCCCTCAGATACGTTCCCGTCGCCATGATGACAGCCTTGCCTTCATAGATTTCTCCCGTCTCGACCTGTACGCCTGTCACTTTGCCATCCTCGACCAGCAGCCTGTCGATGAGGATCTGTTTGACATCGAGATTTTCCGTCTGTTCACAAGTCTCCTTCATCGTGTACTGATAGAGCTTCTTGTCGGCCTGCGCACGCAGAGCATGGACAGCCGGCCCCTTGCCCGTATTCAGCATACGGAACTGGATGCAGGTCTTGTCCGCATTGACCCCCATCTCGCCGCCGAGCGCATCAAGCTCACGTACTAAATGCCCCTTAGCCGGACCACCGACTGACGGATTGCAAGGCATCATCGCAATATTGTCCATCGATAGCGTTGCCAAAAGCGTCTGGCAACCAATACGGGCTGCCGCCAGCGCAGCCTCGACACCTGCATGGCCAGCACCGACGACGATGACGTCGTAGCTGCCAGCCGTAAAGATATTCTTATCCAAGCTATATCACCTTTCCTTACGGAATCTTATTTTCCAATACAGAATTTCGAGAATATCTCGTTGATGATATCCTCGCCCACAGTCTCGCCCGTAAGCTCCCCGAGTTTTTCCCAGGCCGAGCGCAGGTCGATGGAGATGAAATCAAGCCCGAGCCCTGCACCGATCGTCCGCAGGGCAGCGGCCAGATGCTCATCGGCCTGCCTCAGGATCTCAGCCTGCCGCTCATCGTTCACGAAGCTGCCTTCATCCCCGCTGTCCATTCCGCTGTCGTAGACTTTTTTCTGGATAGCCGCTGCCAGATCATCCAGACCATGCTCCGTGACCGTCGCTATGGCAATGACAGGTGCCTGCGTGCGCTCAGCCAGCTTCTCCGCGGTCAGCACAGGCGCCAAGTCAGTCTTGTTCAGCAGGACGAGAGCATCCTTGCCTGCGATGAGGTCCAGGATTTCCTCATCCTCTGCCGAAAGCTCACGCGAACCATCGAACAAGGCCAGTATCAGGGACGATTCGTCCACATAGGCACGCGCCTTGTCCACGCCGATCTTCTCGACGATATCATCGGTCGCCCGGATGCCAGCCGTATCGATGATGCGCAGCGGCACCCCGCCGATATTGGCATATTCCTCGATGGAATCACGCGTCGTTCCCGGGATATCCGTCACGATAGCCCGCTCCTCGCGCAGCAGGGCATTCAGCAGCGACGACTTGCCGACGTTCGGCTTGCCGACGATCGCCGTCATCAGCCCCTCACGCAGGATGCGGCCCGTATGGGCCGTCTTGAGGAGCTTCCGGATCTTGTTGCGCACGTCAACCACATTTCGTTCTACTTCATCGGTCACCACATCGTCGACCTCATCCTCTGGAAAGTCGATAGCTGCTTCCAGATGGGCGATCTGCCCGAGGATATCGTGACGCATCGCCTTGATGCCTGCGGAAAAGTGACCGGCCAGATGGCCCGAAGCCATCTTGAGGGACTTCTCCGTCTTGGCACTGATGACATCCATGACAGCCTGCGCCTGCGTGAGATCGAGGCGCCCATTCAAGAAGGCGCGCTTCGTGAACTCACCGCGCTCGGCAGCTCTGGCACCTGCCTGCCAGGTAAGCGCCAAGGTCTTGCGCAGCGGCATCACACCGCCGTGGCATTGCAGTTCGACCACATCTTCTTTCGTATAGGAATGGGGCGCGCGCATCAGAAGCACCATCGCCTCATCGACCGTCTCGCCCGCTGCGTCGACGATATGGCCGAAAACGGCCCGCTGCGTCTCATAGCTTTCCAGCTTGCGGCCGCTGGCAGCGCGGAATACCGTGTCGGCCACTGCGATGGCCCGCTCCCCGCTGATGCGGATGATGCCGATGCCTCCTTCGCCCTGCGCGGTCGCAATCGCGCTTATCGTATCCGACTGTTGCATGTTTCCTCCTCATATATACACAAAAGGGCAGCCTCAAAATGAGACAGCCCTTTCACAGCTCTCTTGCTAAAGCAGATATTATTCTTCGTCTCTGCGCTCGCTATCACGCCGGCGCGGACGGCGGCGGCGTTTCGGCGCAATGACCACATAGCGGCGCGGTTCATCGCCAGCACTGTACGTCAGCACGCGGCGGTTCTCCTGCAAGGCCATATGGATGATCTTGCGTTCATGGCGGTTCATCGGCTCAAGATGTATCTCCTCACCGATGCGGCAGGCCTTATCGGCCAGATGCCCAGCCAGGCGTTGCAGTGTCTCCTCACGGCGCGAGCGGTAATCCTCGATATCGATGATGATGCGCGCACGGTTTTCCGAGATGCCACGATTGGCTGCCAGATTGGCCAGATACTGGAGGGAATCCAGCGTCTGCCCATGCTTGCCGATCAGGATGCCCAGATGGTCGCCGATCAGATGGAACAGGATGCCCTCCTCAGACTCGCCCCGCTCGATCTTCACGTCAAGCTTCATAGCTGCAAATACATCGCGCAGGAAGTCCTCCGCCCGCTGCGTCTGCTCTGCCAGCGATATAGCAGGTCCAGCCGCTGCCGGGGCCTCTGCCTGAACAGCAGGCTCGCTTTCCCTGCACACAGCAGCGGAAGCCTTTGCCGTCACCCGGATGCGGGCAGGCTTGCCCCCGAAGAGGCCGAAGAAACCGCGCGACGGCTGCTCGATGACCTCATAGTCAACCTGCGAGGCATCGACCCCCAGCTGCGCCAGTGCCGTTTCCAATGCTGCGTCTACTGTTTTACCGGATGCTTCCAATACTTCTGCCATATCAGGCAGCCTCCTTCTTGCTATCCTCACCACGATACATCCACCACTGCTGGGCAATCTGTACCACGTTCATCGTTACCCAGTACAGGACAAGGCCAGACGGGAAAGACAAGCTGATCCAGCCGATGAACAGCGGCATGACTGTCATCATGATCTTCATCTGCTGATTCATTTCCGTCGTCGTCATCTTCTGCTGCAGGAACGTCGTCAATGCCGACAGGATTGGCAGGATGTAGAGCGGATCAGCCTCCGACATGCTCGGCAGCCAGAGGAACTTAGCCGCCTCGGCCGACGGATACGTGAAGTTGAACAGCGCATAGTACATGCCCATGAGAATCGGCATCTGGATCAGCAGCGGCAGGCAGCCAGCCAGCGGATTGACACCAGCCTCCTGATAGAGTGCGCCGATCTTCTGCTGCATGACCTGCGGATTGTCCTTGTACTTCTCCTGTATCTTCTTCATCTTCGGCGACAATTCCTGCATCGCCTTCATGGATTTTACCTGCTTGACCGTCAGCGGATACAAGAGCATCTTGATGATGACCGTCAGCAGGATGATTGCCAGACCATAGCTACCTACACCGGCAAGGTCAGTCAGTGAATATAACGTCTCAAGCACAAAGTGCAGGAGATTCTCAATCGGTGCAAATATCGTTCCAAAGAAACCCAAACCATCACGTCCTAATCTAAAACTATAACCAAAAACTTCAACTTATGGGACAGGATCATAACCGCCCTTGTGGAAAGGATGGCAGCGAAGGATGCGCTTTGCAGCGAGCCAGCCGCCACGGCATGCTCCATATCTTTCAATTGCAATCAAGGCATACTCCGAACACGTCGGGATATACCGGCAGGAAGGCGGCTTCAGCGGCGAAATGAAGTTGCGATAGAACTTTATCAGCAGCAGCAGCACTTTCTTCATTCTCTTGCCTTCTTTCGTACCGGTGGCTCCGTCCCTTCAAAGATGCCCGCCCGGCGCCCTAAGGACACGAAGGCCTTCTCGACCACATCGCACTTGACATCGACCATGGCCTTGCGGCCCACGAGCAGTAGCGCCAATCCCGGCTTTATCTGTGCCTGGTTCTTGCGGTAACTCTCACGCAGCAAGCGTTTGACGCGGTTGCGCACGACAGCGCAGCCGAGCTTCTTGCCAGCGGCAAAGCCGACCTTGCCATCGAGATGGTCCGAGGCAAAGACATACAGCACAAAATACCGGTTTGCCCACGAGCGGCCCGTGCGGTAGACCCGCTGGAAATCACTGCGCCGCTTGAGCATCCGCTTTCTCGGTAATTTAAGCATTCGTAATTTCACCAAAATCTATAAAAACACTTCGGATGATTATCCGAAACTACTTGATAACTAAAAGAAAAGGCCACATAAAGTGACCTTACTGTAAAATTTATGCCGAAAGCTTCTTTCTACCGCGCTGGCGTCTTCTCTTCAGAACGAGACGGCCGCCTTTCGTCTTCATGCGCTCACGGAAGCCATGAGTCTGCTTTCTCCAATGGTTGTTCGGCTGGTAAGTCTGTTTCATTCGTTAAACACCTCCTTATTCTAATTTCTGACTTTTCGTATAGAAGCAAAAAGCATCAGATCGTTTTCATGCGAAGCGCAGGGCTGCCCCCGCACTAAGAATCACTGTAAATTATATCTTGTCCCCTAGATGGTGTCAAGATTTTCTCTGTGCATTTTTTCCACGGAATTGTGGATAAAATACACGCTTGCTGTACTTTATCCCCGAAAAACTGTTGATAACTTACTTTTATTCTGATAAGATATTGTTGATTATTGTGCGGAAAACTCCACAGGAAGCGAAAAAAAGCAAAAAAGCCTATCTATATATATTATCTGCAATTCCCGCCTCTTCTCCTGGGAATACCTTCAGTTATCCACATGTGTGGATAAAAATGTGGATAAAATTATACACCTGTGGAAAAAGCTTTCTACATATTCTATAAGCAGAAAGGGTTATTTTAATGGAGCAATCACAGTTGCAGGCAGTCTGGGAGCAGATTCTTGACAATATGAAAGAACAGCTCGCAGCATCTGCCTTCAAATGGCTCAATCCGGTCAAACCACTCTCCCTGACCGACTCCGAACTCGTCCTTGGTGCACAGAACGCCATGTCCAAGGAGTGGATCACGAGCCATTACCTGACGATCCTCGAGGATGCCGTCGCTGACGTACTGGGCACACCTCACAAGATTGTCATGAAAGTCATCGAGGCCGAAAAGCCAGAGGAACCAGAGGCGCCAGCAGCGCCGGTACGCCGCCCCGCCAAAGGGGAGAACCCCGATCAGGGAACGCTTTTCCAGGAAGGGAATGGCGCCAGCGCACCAGCTGAGACCAATGATATGCACATCATGGCCGCCGGTGACAGCTCCTCGCTGAATCCGAAATATACTTTTGATACCTTCGTGACCGGCAGCAGCAACCGCTTCGCTCATGCCGCAGCCATGGCCGTCGCCGAGTCGCCGGGCAAAGTCTACAACCCGTTCTTCATGTACGGCGGTGTCGGCCTTGGCAAGACGCATCTGATGCATGCCATCGGCAACCGGGTCCTGCAGAACCATCCCGAGATGCGTGTGCTCTATGTCTCCAGTGAGCAGTTCACCAACGAGATCATCCGCAGCATCCAGGAAGGCACGGCCGAGAAATTCCGGCAGAAATACCGCAACATCGACGTACTGCTCGTCGACGATGTCCAGTTCCTGTCGGGCAAGACCAGTACCCAGGAGGAATTCTTCCATACGTTCAACACGCTGCACGACGCTCAGAAGCAGATCATCCTGTCCTCGGACCGTCCGCCGCGTGAGGTCGAGCGCCTCGAAGACCGCCTGCGTTCCCGCTTTGAGTGGGGTCTTATCACGGACATCCAGGCACCGGATCTCGAGACGCGTATCGCCATCCTCAAGAATAAGGCACAGCTCGACCATTTCAGCGTGCCGAACGATGTCATGGTCTATATCGCCAGCCGCATCGACAGCAACATCCGTGAGCTCGAAGGCGCATTGACGCGCGTCGTCGCTTACGCCTCGCTGATCAAGCGTCCGGTCACGACGGATCTCGTCGCTGAGGCGCTCAAAGACGTTTTCCCGAACAACAAGACAAAGGAAGTAACGATGGAAGTCATCCAGGAAATCGTTGCCTCCTATTTCAAGATAAAGATCGATGACCTGCATGCCAAGAAGCGCACGCGCAGCATCGCCTACCCGCGGCAGATCGCCATGTACCTCTGCCGCGAGCTTACCGATACGTCACTGCCGCAGATCGGCAACTTCTTTGGCGGCCGCGACCATACGACCGTCCTGCACGCCTGCGACAAAATCAACAAAGAAAAAGAATCCGATAAGAAGCTCGGCAGTATCCTGACCGAACTTATCGAGCGCATCCAGAAAATGTGACGCCAACGCGCTTATTTATGAACAAAATCGTCGTGGATAACTCTGTGGAGAGCCTTGCGAATTTCTTGTTGACAGAATGTGGATAAATGAGAGGGGAGATTATCACCGTGGATTGTGTGGATAACCTCCCCTCTTGTTATGAACATGTTACCCACAGCAAAAACGTTGATAACATCGCCTGATTCTGGCTTATCAACATTTCCACAGGTCCTACTACTACGACGGCTATTTATTTAAAAATACTCCGAGTAATATTAAAAAAAAGAAAGAGGCCAAGCAAAATGAAAATAACATGTGCCAAAAGCGAATTAGTGAGCGCCTTGCAGATCGTATCCAAGGCCGTAGCCAGCAAGCCACAGACCCCCATCCTTTCGGGTGTTTATCTGAGAGCAGAAGCTGGTGTTTTGGAGCTCCAGGCAACAAATTATGAGATCGGCATGATTTCCCGCATTCCCGTAGAGATTGCCGAGCCAGGACAGATAGCCATCTCCGGACGTTATTTCCAGGAAGTTGTCCGCAAGCTGCCTGGGGATAGTGTCACCATTTCCTTCAATCGTGAAGAAAAGATCGTGCATATCTCTTCCAATCAGGCAAATTTCACTCTTCTGAGCATGAACGCTTCGGAATTCCCGACCATCAAAGAGATGGAGGGCAACCTGCAATTCAAGATCAAGGACAATGTCCTGCGTTCTCTTATCAAAAAAACTGTCTTTGCTTGCTCCACAGATGAATCCCGTCCTGTATTCACAGGCTGCTACCTCGAAGTTGCCGATACGAAAGTGACGATGGCAGCGACGAACACGCACCGTCTGGCTGTCAAATATGAGACCTTCGATGAGTCCATCGGCAATATCAAGATCATCATTCCCTCGCGTATCCTTCAGGAACTTCTCCACAATATGACATCGGAAATCCCGACGGATGTGACGGTCACCTGCACTTACAACCAGATCAGCTTCTCCTTCGAAAACCTCTATATGACTTCACGTCTGATCGAAGGTGCTTTCCCAGACTACCATCGCGTCATCCCACCGGAATTCGCTACGAAAATCACGCTCAATGCCGCCGAGTTGAACTCAGCCGTTGACCGTGTCTCGCTGATTTCGCGTGCTGGCGACTACAATATCATCAAGCTCGAATTCGCCAACAATCAGGTGCATATCACCTCGAACAATCCGGAAATCGGCAATGCAGAGGAGACGATCCCTGCGACGATCGACGGGCCAGAGCTCTCGATTGCCTTCAATGCCAAGTACATCATGGATGTGATGAAGACTGTTGACAGCGAGACTTGCCAGATCAAACTCAACCAGCCGCTTTCCCCGGCAGCTATCCGCGAGTCCGACGATGAAGAGTTCATCTACATCGTGACGCCGGTCCGTACGGCTCATTGATTTTTTGCAGGAGGTTATACACATGCAGATTGAGGATATCACGATCGATACCGAAGAAATCCAGCTTGACCAGTTCCTGAAATGGGCTGGCGTGCTGGCTTCGGGCGGCGAAGTCAAGGCTCTGCTTGCCGAGCGACGCATCAAGCGCAATGGCGAGACGGAAAGTGCCCGCCGCCGCAAACTCCATCCCGGTGATGTCATCGAGATCGAGGGCATGGGTGCCTGGAGGGTGGCAAAGGGCTGAGGCCATCCGTTACCGAACAGGAGATTAGAAATAATGTTTGTACGTTCGCTTACATTAAGAAATTATCGGAACTATTCGGAGCTGCACCTGGATTTCGACCAGAATATCAATGTTTTCTTGGGCCAGAATGCCCAGGGCAAGACGAATATCATCGAGGCCGTCTATTATGCATCGCTGGGCCGCTCTCATCGCACGCACACGGATACGGATCTCATCTTTTGGGATAAGCCGGCGGCATCGGTGCAGCTCGATTTCGACCGTCTCGGTGTTGGCAATCATCTTGAATTCCAGTTCAGCCGCGAGAAACGGCGGCGGATACTCTTGAACGAACACCCCATCCGCCCCAAGGAGCTGATCGGCAGCATCAATACCGTCCTGTTCTCACCTGAGGATCTGTTCCTTATCAAAGGAGCGCCGGCTGGCCGCCGGCGCTTTTTAGACGGTGAGATATCGCAGGCGAGTCCTGCCTACTATCACGAGCTGCAGCAGTACACGCGCATCGTGACGCAGCGCAATACGCTCCTGAAGCGCATCCGTGAGCGCAAGGCAGCCCCTGACATGCTGGACCTCTGGGACCCGCAGCTCGTGGACAGTGCCGTCAAGATCACAAGGAAGCGCCAGGAGGCCGTGCGCAAGCTCAACATGCTGGCTAACCTCATGCAGCGCCGCATTTCGGGCAACCAGGAAAACCTGGCGATCACCTATGAAATTCATGGCATGGAGGCAGAGGACATGACAAAGGACCTCGCTTCATGGTATAATAAAGAGCTTGCATCTCACCGGGAGGTCGATATCCTGCGTGGTTCCACGAGCCGTGGGCCGCATCATGATGATATCATCCTGACGGTCAATGGCATCAATCTGCGTTCGTTTGGCTCGCAGGGACAGCAGCGCACTGGCGTACTGTCCCTGAAGCTGTCTGAGCTGGAGTTCCTGCGGTCAGAGACGGGGGAATACCCAATCCTGCTGCTGGATGATGTCATGAGCGAGCTCGATGTGAACCGGCGCCATCAACTCATGGAGTTCATCCGCCGCGAGCGCATCCAGACGATGATTACAGCGACGGACGCGGCCTATTTCCCGCAGGAGCGTATCGGTACCTATTTCCATGTCAAGGCGGGCCAGATCACGAGGTAATAAGATGGCGAAGCGCAATCCAAAGCTGGAGAAGGTGAAGGAAATCCTCCCGCGCTGGGTGAAGGGCAAGGGCGAGGCTTTTGGCAAGAAATTCTATGCGCATTGGGTGCTTTGGCACTGGGCGGATATTGTCGGCGAGTTCAATGCAAGACAGGCAGAACCCCAGGGAATCCGCAAGGATATCCTGTATCTGTATTGCGGCAACTCGACGCTGCGCAATGAACTCATGATGATGCAGGAGCAGATCACGCAGATGGTCAATAATTATGCCGGCCAGCGCATGATCACGGGCATTGCTTTCGGCAGGCGCTGGGAGCATCCGGACACCGAGGAGATCGATGAGATCCGTCTTGCCCATGCGGCTCCTGAGGAGAACTGGGGGCAGGCACGGCGCAAGATTGTGCTGTCGGCTGAGGAAGCTTCGGCCGCAGATGGTATCGGGGCTGAGGTGCAGGACGAAGAACTGGCGCAGAAGGCGCGGCAGCTCTACAAGAAGCATCTGCAGATGGAAAAGCTGCGGGCCGAAAGGGACTGGCATCCCTGTGCAGTATGCGGGACGCTCTGCCCGCCGGAGAAGCGGTATTGTCCGGTGTGTGCGAAGAAGCAGCGCGATCAGCTGCTGGCGGATATCCGGCAGGTGCTCAGGGATATTCCCTGGGCGCGCTGCAAGGAGGTACAGGAGTACGTTCCCGGATGCACGCCGAAGCTCTTGAATGAGCAGCGGGCGGCGATGGTCCAGCAGCTGGCTTCTGAGGTCGATGTCAATGACAAGACGAGCATCAAGGCGATGAATCTTGTCATGCTCTGCCGCTGCCTGCCGCCGGAGCACCTCACCGAAGAGGAGATAACGCGCACGCTTTATGGGCTGCGGTTCAACCTGCACCGCCCGAAGGACTACAAGGCGCCGAAACGGTACTCGGTCATCCCGTTAGGGAAGAAAGGCAAGAGGAAAAGCTGATGTTCCTGCATTTAGGCAACGGTGTTTCCGTGCGGACAAAAGACGTCATCGCCATCCAGAGCTATGCCCTTTTCCAGGATGGCCCGGGAAGTGCCCTGCTGGCAGCCGGACAGGCTGACGGCAAGGTCATAAATACCCTCGACCTCGGCTCTGAGGGCGAGGGAGAATCCATAAAGTCGCTGATCCTGACTACGGATAAGATTTACCTGTCGGCTATCTCGCCGCTGACACTCAAACGGCGTTCAGAGCTGGCATTTCATACGATAGATACGTCAGATACTACTGACAGACCAGATAAAACAGAGATGCGTGATATTGCTATTACGGATACGGAATGATGGGAGCGTAGGATTTTCATGGCAAATGACAAGGAAACGAAAGTAATTGACCTGACTCCGGCAGAGGAACAGCCTGTTGTCGATGAGTTTGCAGACAAGGACCTCGATACGACCGGTGTCGAAATCCATACGGATGAGGAAAGCGCGGCCGTGACGGCTGTCGACGCTGACTATGGCGCTGAACAGATCCAGATCCTTGAGGGTCTGGAGGCTGTACGCATGCGTCCAGGCATGTATATCGGCAGCACGTCGGAGCGCGGCCTGCACCATCTCGTCTACGAGGTCGTCGATAACTCCATCGATGAGGCCTTGGCTGGCTTCTGTGACCATATCGATGTCACCATCAACAAGGACAACAGCATCACGGTAGTCGATAACGGCCGCGGTATCCCCGTCGATATGCACGAAAGCGGCATGCCGGCCGTCGAGGTCGTTCTGACGGTGCTGCATGCCGGCGGTAAATTCGGCGGCGATGGCTATAAGGTGTCGGGCGGCCTGCATGGCGTCGGTGTCTCGGTCGTAAATGCCTTGTCGACATCGATGGATGTCCAGGTAAAACGCGATGGCAAGATTCATGAGATCGCATTTGAACGCGGTGTCACGACGCAGCCGCTGACCGTCACGGGAGACACGGAAGTGACGGGGACGCGCGTCCATTTCGTCCCGGATCCGGAGATCTTCTCGGTCACGACGTACAGCTATGAGACGCTGCGCCACCGCCTGCGTGAGCTGGCGTTCCTCAACCACGGCATCACGATTGCCCTGCACGATGCGCGCGGCGAGGAACTGCGCTCGGAGACGTTCCATTTCGAGGGCGGCATCAGTTCCTTTGTCGAGCATCTCAACCGCAAGAAGGAGAAAATCAATCCGCAGCCGATCTATTTCAATGGCTCGAAGGATGATACGGTGGTCGAGGTCGCTCTGCAGTACAACGACAGCTATCAGGAGAACATCTACTCCTTTGTCAACAACATCAATACTGAGGAGGGCGGCACGCATCTGGCTGGCTTCAAGCTCGCCCTCACGCGTGCGGCCAATGACTTCGCGCGCAAGCAGGGCATCCTCAAGGATAAGGACGGCAACCTCTCGGGTGATGATGTCCGCGAGGGTCTGACCTGCGTCATCAGCCTCAAGATTCGCGAGCCGCAGTTCGAAGGCCAGACGAAGACGAAGCTCGGCAACAGCGAGGTCCGTGGTATCGTCGACAGTATCGTGACGGAGGGGCTCTCGGAGTATTTCGAGGAGAACCCGGTCATCACGAAGAAGGTCATCGAGAAGGCCATCATGGCAGCGCGGGCGCGTGAAGCCGCCCGCAAGGCCCGTGAGCTCACGCGCCGCAAGAATGCGCTGGAGGTATCGAGCCTGCCAGGCAAGCTGGCAGATTGCTCGGTCAAAGATCCGGAGCAGGCAGAGATCTACCTCGTCGAGGGTGATTCGGCAGGCGGCTCGGCCAAGCAGGGCCGCGACCGCCGCTTCCAGGCTATCCTGCCGCTGCGCGGTAAGATCCTGAACGTCGAGAAGGCACGTCTCGACAAGATTTTCGCCAATGCCGAGATCCGTACGATGATCACGGCGTTTGGAACGGGCATCAGCGAGGATTTCGATATCGCGAAGCGCCGCTATGGCAAGATCATCCTCATGACAGATGCCGATGTTGATGGCGCGCATATCCGCACGCTGCTCCTGACTTTCCTTTACCGCTACATGAAGCCGCTGATCGAGCATGGCCATGTATTCATCGCCCAGCCGCCGCTCTATCAGATCCGCAAGGCTAAGAAGCATTGGTATACTTACAGCGATGAAGAGCTGGCCAAGAAGCTCGACGAGGTTGGCCGCGATGGCACGACGGTACAGCGCTACAAAGGTCTGGGCGAGATGAACCCAGAGCAGCTTTGGGAGACGACGATGGATCCTGCGACCCGCACGATGCTGCGCGTCGACATGGAGGACGCCGAGGCTGCGGATGAGCTGTTCACGATCCTCATGGGCGACAAGGTCGAACCGCGCCGCCAGTTCATCGAGGAGAACGCCAAGCTCGTGCGCAATCTCGACATCTAATCAAAATATAATCTGACTTTTTGATATTTATCACTTGTAAAGTCAGTAGAGCTATGCTATATTATATCCATAGCCAAACAAAAGAATACTTCCACAAGGGGAGTAGCTGAACGGTCAGATATCGTCAATACGGTGCATGGCACCCGGTATGGCCGGCTAAGATTAGTAAGCAAGACCTTGTCTTACAGGTGGCCTGCGGGCGGCGTGTGGGACAAGGTCTTTTTGTATGAAAAAGAAGGAGTTGTAAAGGACGATATGGAAAATCTACTAGCGGGGATGTTCAGTCCCGAATGGTTTGCTGCACTGTCGGGAATCTTGCTGCTGGATCTGCTGTTATCCGGTGACAATGCTATCTTGATCGCGCTGGCGTGCAAGAACCTGCCGCATCACAATCGCAAGAAGGCGATACTGGTCGGTGGTCTTGGTGCGGTGCTCATCCGCATTCTCTGTACGCTGGGAGCCACGAGCGTGCTCGCGGCCCCTTATATCGAGTTCATCGGCGGTGCTGCGCTGCTCTACATCGCGGTGAAGCTCGTGACTGACCACAAGGGGGAGAACAAGGAGGATGGCGAGGCGCCCGCAAGCTTTGGCGCGGCGATACGGACGATACTGATTGCTGATTTCATCATGAGCATCGACAACATCCTGTCGCTGGCTGGCGTGGCCAATACCGTCCCGGATGGCAAATGGAGCCTTATCATCTGCGGTCTGCTGATCTCGATCCCTATCGTGCTGTTTGGCGCGCAGTTCTTCCTGATGATCATGCTCAAAGTGCCGGCGCTCATCTATGGCGGTGCCGCCATCCTCGGCTGGACGGCAGCGGCTCTGATGGTCGGAGACAAGGCCCTGGGCGTCTATCTCCTGCCGTATGCACTCGTGCTCAAAATCGTATTTGTCGCTGCCGTTCTGGGCATCGGCTGGTATATCAATCATAGAAATAAAAAATAAAGAGGAGTGACAGTTATGAATAACCTCAAAACCCTTATGCTGATGGTGCTGATGGCCGCCATCATGATGTTTATCGGCGGTATGTTGGGCGGAAAGACTGGTCTTATGTTCATGTTGATGATATCGCTGGGCATGAATTTCTTTTCGTACTGGTTCAGTGATTCCATGGTGCTAAAAGCCTATAATGCGCAGGAAGTGACCCGCGAGGAGGCACCGCAGCTCTATGGCTTGGTAGAGAGACTGGCAGGCAATGCCAACCTGCCGATGCCGAAGGTCTGCATTATCAATTCTGACGTGCCGAATGCTTTCGCTACGGGCCGCAACCCGGATCATGCAGCTGTCGCCGTTACCACGGGCATCATGAATGCCCTCGACTACAATGAGCTCTCGGGCGTCATCGGCCATGAGCTGGCTCATGTCAAGAACCGCGATATCCTGACGTCGACGATTGCTGCCATGATGGCTACGGTCATCACCTATGCTGCCCAGTTCATGGCCTTCTTCGGCGGCCGCTCGGATGACGAGGAGAGCAGCAACCCGCTGGCGGCAGTTGCCACGATCATCCTGGCACCGATTGCGGCCATGCTGATCCAGATGGCTATCAGCCGTTCGCGTGAGTATGAGGCTGACCATGATGGTGCCGAAATCTGCGGCAACCCTAACTTCCTCGCAGATGGCTTGGAGAAAATCGAGTATTATGCAACGCATGCACGTCCGATGCAGGATGCCAGCCCGGCAACGGCGCATATGTTCATCATCAATCCTTTAAAGGGCGCAGGCAAGACGCTGGCAAATCTTTTCAGCACGCACCCTGATACCAGTGAGCGCATCGCTCTGCTGCGCCAGCAGGCCAGAGATATGCGGGTAGGCTGAAAAGGCTGATTGGAAAAAAACGTATAAATAAAAGGCTGGGCCGGAAGTCAAGGAACTTCCGGCCCAGCCTTTTTCGTTTTGGCAATCATGACAGGGCGGCAAGCAGGGCGATTATGGTGAAGCAGGGGCCATAGGCGAAGTACTCGCCGCGTTTCTTCTTGCCGGTGATGAGCAGCAGCAGGGCGGCGATGCCGCCGAGGACGAGACCCGCGGCAACTACGCCCAGCAGGGCATCAGATCCCAGCCAGAGCCCGAGAGCGGCAATCAGCTTGATATCGCCGCCGCCGATGCCGCCGCGGGTGAGCACTGCCAGCAGCAGGAAGACAGCACCGCCTGCCACAGCGGCCAGCAAATGGTCAAGGACTGGCAAGCCCAGCATCGTGGTATAGAGTGCACCGAAGATGGCAAAGGGCAGCAGCATGTCGTCAAAAATAACTTCTTGCTCGAAATCTGTAAAAGTATAGAGAATGAGGAAATATTCAAAACCAATCACGAAATACAGCCGCAGGGGGACGAGATCTGCATGTTGGAGCGCTGTAAAGGTGAATAGGAATGCGAGCAGTGGTGCCAGACAGCGTTCACGAATACGGCTGCGTTGGGCCAGAGTTTCCGGATAGCTCAGGATAGCTATAGATTTTGCGTAGAGTTTTCCTATCCAGCGGTTGCCGGCAATACTGCCCAAAACAGCTAGGATAATAGTCATGCTGGTCAAAAGAAAAGTAGTCATAATATCTCTGTCCTATCTCATAGAAAAATAATTTATCTATAATCAGTATACGACTAAACACATGGGAATAGCTATAATCATTTAAAATTTTGACATGATTTTTTATAAAAATACATTTTTTATGAAAAAATTACGTTTTGAGAGGACAAAAATTTATCTATGAAAGAAAACGAAATAAAAGTATTCTGAAAAAAACATTTTACAATGATAAGAATTATGCTATACTCATAAGGGTATTAAAACAAGATTAATAATAAATAAAGGACTTTTGAACTACTTATTCATGACAGGGAGATTGTTGTAGATGTTGAAAATGCCGAATTCATCGGGAAGTTTCAAGGATTTACTGGACAAGATCACTTACCGGCAATGGGTTATCATGGCGGTCATGTTCAGCTGTATGATGGGATTGTTCGTATTCTTTTCGTTATCAGGAGTGGATTCCAATGCGGAAAGTGCGGCCAAAGAAATCAAGGTAAAAGTAGTAGTAGCAAAGCAGGATATACCAGAGCGTACGATCCTCAAGGAGGAAATGCTCAAGGTAATCGAAGTTCCTGCAGATATTGCACCAGCAGGAGCGTTCAGCGAGGTGTCGGAGGCGGCTGACCGCCCAACTTGTGCGGCGATCCAGCAGGGCGACATCGTGACGGATAAGAAAGTCTATACGGATGTACGCATGGCAGGTTTTACGGGAACGATTCCTCCTAACTGCCGGGCGGTATCGGTAGCCATCACGGACATCACAGGTGTATCGGGCTTTGCCAAAGCTGGCGACTATGTAGACATCATGGTCGTAAGCGGTAAGAAGGAAAACGGACTAAAGGGCGAAGTGCTGATGCAGAACGTCCTCTTGCTGGGCATAAATAAGACCGGCGAGCAGGCGGTGAAGGACGACGACAAAAAAGACGATTCGAAGGACAAATCAAAGGATAAGAGCGAGGGAAATATCGAAGGCTCTAAAGATGCGATGGCTACGGCAACACTAGCCTTGCCGCTCAATGAGGCGCTGAAACTGGCAGTGGCTTCGCAGAAGGGCACGATCTATCTGGCTTTGCGTCCGTATAATCCGACGGATATCTTTACCCTTGACAAGGATTTCTATATGCCTGGCGACAAGCGCGAGGCATCCCCTGCGCCGCAAGCTGCGGCACCTGCAGCGGCGGCAGCACGTCCTGTCGCCGCTGCCCCAGCACCGGCCCCTGCGCCAGCGCCGGCGAAAGCTGCAGCAGCGCCAAGCTATGGAACGGGCATTGAGGTCATACGCGGTGTCAAATCAAGCAGAGTGGGGGTAAACTAAGCAGATGAAACAGTGGAAAACAGCTTTCACCCTCGGCCTTACTACTGTGACGGCCGCCGCTATCGCGCCGGCACCAGCCTATGCCTATGTACAGCCAATCTGGCTTGGGGTGAATCAGTCGTACTACATGAATACGGGCAGCGCCATTACCCGCGTAGCCGTAGCGAATCCGGAAATCGCTGATGTCAAGATACTCGGGGCAAGTGCCTTGAATGTCGTGGCATTCAAACCGGGAACGACAACGCTCAATATCTGGACGCAGAACGGTATGCGTCAGGAATACAGCGTGACGGTATCGAAAGAGGACAAGGGACTGGCGGCCATCATCCAGAAGGCCATCGACTTGCCGCATGTCGAAGTGACGATGGTCGGCGATCGTATACTGCTGAAGGGACGGGTCAAGAATCAGTATGAACGGGATTTGGCCTTTAAGATCGCTTCGCTCTATGTTGGCGATGATGCCGTAGCGAACAAGAAACAAGTCAAGAAAAAGATGCAGAACGGCGTAGCTGGCCAAGATGCGGATATTGAAGGTGAAGAAGATATCGATACGAGTGCCAAGGTCGTCAATCTGCTGGAGATGATAAATCCTGACCAGATAAACATCGAAGCGATGGTTCTGGAAATCAACTCGAATGATGCGGCCAAGCTCGGTATGGAATACAGTTCGCCGGAAGGTATAACGGGAGAATTTTATGCTGGTGAGACATATGGTGTCCAGCGCAGCAAAGGCAGCCATTGGTATACGCGCAATTGGCTCTATACGCATTTCTCGCAAATCAATGCGCGTATCCATGCGCTGATATCCGATGGTCGGGCCAGAATCATCTCGCGCCCGAATATCACGACCATGAGCGGCAAGACTGCCGGCATACTGGTGGGCGGGCAGATTCCTGTACCGGTAAAGAGCGATAACAATGTATCGGTGGAATATAAGCCCTATGGCATTCAGCTGAATCTGATAAGACCTACGGTGGATAATGATGGAAATATTACTTCGGATGTACAGGCTGTTGTTAGTCGTTTGGACTGGGCTAATGCGGTAACGGTCAATGGTTTCAATATGCCGGGCCTGATTACGCGCCAGGCCAATACGATGGTCAATATCCCGACAGGCATGACGATGGCTATTGGCGGCCTGCTGGATTCGACGGACAGCAAGTCGGTCAGTAAGGTGCCACTACTCGGCAATATACCGATACTTGGCGAGTTGTTCAAATATCATAATGACTCGAATCAGAAATCGGAAATCATGATACTGATTACGCCGCGTGTTGTCAATGAGCAGACAAGGGTGGCGATGTCGCAGAAGATGAAGAAAGCGTTCAATGACAGCCGCCGCGAAGTACAGAAGATGGAACCAGTGGATGTCAATGGGACGATACCGCCCTCTGAGGAGGAACTCAAGGTTAAGAAAACGACGGAAGCCGCTGAGATGGCTAAAGATCTGTTGAACAAGCCATCGTTTGCCGAGCGCTATGCGGCGCTGCGCAAGGAGATGCAGGCGGCTAAGGCAGCGAAGGAAGCGTCACTCGATAACATCCTGCCACCGGATCAGGTGCAGAAATAAGCCATGCAGAAAGGAGCAGCGGTAATGCTGGAATTAGAAAAAGAAGTCAATGGCGTTGTCATTACTTTCTTCAGTACGGCCTCGGCCGTAGGCAAGACGCTTATCAGCTGCAATATGGCCTCGGAGCTTGCAAGGCAGGGGAAAAGCGTTTGCCTGGTGGACTATGACTTGCAGTTTGGCGATGTCTGCAACTATTTGCAGCTGCTGCCGAAGAATACGATTGCCGATGTGCAGCGCGGCTTCACTCTGCAGGGCGATGCCTGCCATGTGGAGGAATAT
This sequence comes from Pseudoselenomonas caprae, assembly GCF_008271345.1. Lineage (NCBI taxonomy): Bacteria > Bacillati > Bacillota > Negativicutes > Selenomonadales > Selenomonadaceae > Pseudoselenomonas > Pseudoselenomonas caprae. The sequence continues at coordinate 40,801 of NZ_VTOZ01000009.1, read as the reverse complement.
CTGACACCTTATGAGTATCGCGGTGTCCTGTTCTATGTCATGGCTGCCCCGCGGAAGCTTGAAGAGGCTTATAACATCAAGACGGAATATGCCATCAAGGTTATCCGTCAGCTGCAGCTGAAATTCGATTATGTCATCGTCGATACGACTTCGATGTTCAGCGTACTCAATCTCGATCTGCTGGACATGTCGACCATCGTGACGTTCCTCGGCATCGTGGATTTCATTCCGACCATCAAGAATATGAAGATTGGCCGGAATACGCTCAATGAACTCAATTATGACCGGCAGAAACTGCGCCTTGTGCTCAACCGTAGCAATGCCAAGACGCGCATCAGTATCGATGATGTGGAGAAGCTGCTTGGCGAGGAGTTCTACCATATCCTGCCAAACGATTTCCGGGCGGCCAGCCAGTCCATCAAGGATGGTATCCCGCTGGTACTCAAACAGGAGCACACGGAGCTCGGCGAGGCCTTGCGCGACTTGGTCCTGCGCTATACGAATCAAGGGCAGATGGATTTTGAAGAGGATGATGCTGAGGAAGCCGGGGAGTCCTGGCTTAGCAGGATTTTTAGCTGATATTACAGGAGGAAGGAGGGACGTACATGGGAAATCGCGTTATGCTGGTAGAGCGTGATCGCCTGATGCTGGAAAAGCTCACGCAGGTCGTGCAGGGCACGAATGGCTTTGAACTGGTAGCCCGCTACCAATCAATCAGCGATGCGCTCGGACAGGGAACCATATTCAATCCGAATCTTATCCTGCTCGATATCGAGGAGCAGAATTCTGTGGCCTTGATTGCTGACTTCTTGAAGGTATATCCGAAGGCAGCAATCCTGTGCATGGGCGAGAAATGGAAGGCCGAAAGCGCCAGCCATATCGTCCAGGCTGGCGCCCGCGGCTATATCATCAAGCCATTCACAGGGCTGGAGCTGCAGGAAGCGGTCGATACTTTCGTCAAGCTCGGCACGGAGGCTGGCTGTGAGACGTTGGTATTCTTCAGCCCCAAGGGCAAGAGCGGCAAGACGACGCTGATTGCCAATCTGGCAACGGCATTGGCCCGCAAGACCCATGAGCAGGTCGGCATCATCGATGCGGATCTGCAATTCGGCGATATGTCGGTATTTTTCAATCTCGCACCTAAGACGACCATTGTCGAGGCGGCGCGCGATGCCAAGTTCCTGTCGCCCGTCACTTTGCATCCCTACTTTATGCCGGTCATGCAGAATGTCAGCGTGCTTTGCGGCACGGCGACGCCAAATCTTATCGACAAGGTATCGATCCGCCGGTTCGAGAATATCATCAGCATGAGCCGCAGCCTGTTCCGTTATTTGCTTATCGATGTACCGCCAGGGTTCAATCCGACGAGTATTGCGGCGGCGGAACAGTCGAATACGACCTTCTTGGTCAGCATGATCAATGATGCCTACGAAATCGACCATATGAAGCGGGCATTGGAGATATTCAAGGACTGGGAGGATTATGAAGAGCGGGTAAAGGCCATCTTCACGCGGGTCGAGCCGTGCAACAGCCAGTCCCAACGGGAGCTGGCGCGCCAGCTCGGTTATCCGGTCACGGCCATCATCCCGAACGAATACGGCATCGTCTCCGATGCTGCGGATAATGGCAAGATGGCCACCGATATCCGTCCGGACAGTCCCCTCGCGCAAAGCGTGGATCGTCTGGCCGATGAAATCACGGGCCGTGGCCATAGGATAAGGTGGTCGGCATCATGAGGTTTCTACTGGCAATATTGGCGACAATCCTATGTCTGGCGTTTTTCCTGCTGCTGCTGCGCATCAAGGCGCGTGAGCATAAGAATATCGTCAATCGCATGGAATATTTCTCGGGCAGTGCTGTAAAGCTGCGCCAGCAGCAGCTCCGCAAGAAGCGCAGTGCTGCCGTGAAGGGGAAGTTCCGCGATGTGGTCCATAGGATCGCGATGAAGCTGCAAAGCATCCAGAAGGAAAACCGGATGGATATGAAGATGCAGCAGGCAGATTGGCCGCTTCTGGGCTCCGAATACGAGGTCATGCTCGTGATTTTCGGTGTCCTGTGCGGCATCATCACGCTGGCGGCCACGCTAAAACCGTGGATAGCTTTAGCGGCGGGCTTAGCCGGAGTGATTTTGGGACTTATGTTCCTGGATATATACATAAAAAGGCGGCAGAAGGCCTTCACCAACCAGCTCGGTGATATGCTCACCATGGTGGCGAATGCCCTGCGCGCCGGATTCAGTTTCATGCAGGCCTTCGAGCTGATTGCGCGGGAAATGGATGCGCCAATCGGCCGCGAGGTACAGAAAGTCGTCAATGAGGTGAACGTTGGCGCGACGCTTGATACTGCGCTCGAGAATATGAAAAAGCGCGTCGGAAGCCCCGATTTCGAGCTGGTGGTGACGGCTGTGCTGATCCAAAGGCAGGTCGGCGGCAACCTCGCGCAGATCCTCGACACTATAAGTGAGACAATTAGTGAGAGAATCAAGATGAGGCGCGAAGTAAAGGCTCTAACTGCGCAAGGGCGTGCTTCCGGGGTAGTGTTAGCAATATTGCCTGTTGCATTGGCTGGTATATTGATGCTTGTCAATCCTGGATATTTAAAACCTTTGTTTGAAGAACCTATCGGTCAGGTTTGTATGGCTGGAGCGGTGGTATTAGAAATAGTTGGCTATTTTGTCATCCAACGGATTGTTGATATCAAGATTTGATTGTATGTGATATCCTTTGGGGATTTTACATAAATATATTCATTTATTTTTAGAGGAGGAATTATTTATGTTGGAGATTTTGAATTACCTGAAAGCTCGTTATGTAAGCGAGAAAGCACAAGGCATTGTGGAGTATGCTTTGGTACTTGCTTTTGTCGTAGTAGTGGCTGTGGCATTGGGAACGAGTGGTGATCTTACTAAAAAGGTTACGAACGCTTTCAGTGATATTACTAATGCGTTTGCATCTAAACCTGCTGGGAAATAATTAATAAAAGATAAGGGAGGGAGTAAAATGCAGCAATGGCAAAGAGGTCAAGGTATAGTTGAATTTGCACTAGTACTCCCTCTTTTTTGTTTATTGGTATTTGGTATTGTTTTTGCAGGTATGATGTTTGCTGATTATATGACACTGGCTAATATTGCCCGTAGCAGTGCAAGAGCAGCAGCAAAAGCGGATGCAGCCGCTTTTGCCAATCGATATAAGCTAATTCGTGACGATTATCAAAATCAAAGTTTGCCACTTGGTTTTTTTACTTGGGACCCCAAGGATGAAAAGTATTTCAAGATAGAATATGATAGGACGCATAGCAATGTCATTGTTAAGATGTACGCGCCGATAAATACAGTCGGTTCAACTGTTGCTAATGTTGTTAATTATTTAACAAGTAATAAAAATGACCCAATAAATTTGCAAGTTACTTATACGATGTATAGTGAAAATAAACACTGATAGTATTGAGGGAGTGGAGATACGATGTCGCTATTGACGCGCCTGGGGCGTATGGATGGGAAAAATAAGCAGGTCATGATTTTTGCCTCGCATGACGAAAGCCAGGAAATGGCCGAGGAAGTTTCCTATCAGAATATCAAGCATCGTATCCACCAGCGTATCGTTGAGGAGATGACGCCGGAAGAGCAGATAGTTCTTTCCTCTGTCAATCAGGATGCGCATCAGGTTGAGACTGTTATCCATAAATACTGCAAGGAAATCATGGATGAGGAGCCATTTGCGGTACCGCGCGGCGAAATCCATCATTTGATTGCCGATATCCAGGATGAGATGCTGGGGCTTGGCCCTATCCAGTCGCTGCTCAATGATGATTCCATCACCGAGGTCATGGTCAATGGCCCGAAAAAGGTGTTCGTCGAGCGGCTCGGCAAGCTCGAGCTTACCGATGTGAAGTTCCATGATAATGCGCATCTGATGAATATCGTCGAGCGCATTTTGATGCCGCTCGGCCGCCGCATCGACGAATCTTCGCCCTTGGTCGATGCCCGCCTTGAGGATGGTTCGCGTGTCAATATCATTATCCCGCCACTTTCGCTCGTTGGCCCGGCAATAACGATCCGTAAATTCTCGAAGACGCCACTTAGTGTGGAAAATCTGATTTCTTTTGGTACAATGGATGAGAAGATGGCGCTTTTCCTGCGGGCCTGTGTCAAAGCGCGCATCAATATCCTTGTATCGGGCGGCACTGGATCGGGCAAGACAACGACGCTAAATGTCATCTCGTCCTTCATTCCCGAACAGGAACGCATCGTGACCATCGAGGATGCGGCTGAGTTGCGCTTGCAGCAGGAGCATGTCGTGACGCTGGAGTCTCGTCCCTCCAATATCGAGGGCAAGGGACAGATTACGATTCGCGATTTGGTGCGCAATGCCCTGCGTATGCGTCCGGATCGTATCATCGTCGGTGAGGTCAGAAGCGGCGAGGCTCTCGACATGTTGCAGGCCATGAATACCGGTCACGATGGCTCACTGACGACGGCACATGCCAATAGTCCGCGTGATGCCTTGTCTCGTCTGGAGACGATGGTGCTCATGAGTGGTTTGGAGCTGCCGGTGCGTGCCATCCGCGAGCAGATTTCCTCAGCTATCGACCTTATCATCCAGCAGTCGCGTATCCGCGATGGCAGCCGCAAGATTACCTATGTGACGGAAGTTCAGCATATGGAGGATAACACCATCACGACGCAGGATATCTTCCGCTTCGAGCAGACCGGCTTTGATGAATCGGGAAAGGCTATCGGCCATTTTGTGCCGACGGGGCTTCAGCCGGGCTTCCTCGATAAATTCGAACTCAATGGCGTTGAGCTGCCTGATGATTTCTTTATGCCGGATGGCGGCGATAGCAGGAATTATAACAGGAGTGTGTTCTGATGCTGATATTTTGCTTTGCCATGTCGCTGGCAGTCGTGATATTCCTGCTTTTATACGGGCTGATTGAGAAGAAAATCCGTCCCCAGTCGCAAATCCATAAACGCATTATGAGCATTCAGGATGATGCGGATAAAAAAGGCGCGGGGTACCGGCAAGCGGCTAGGGAGCGGAAACTCAGCGACATTCCTTTTGTCGAGCGTGTGGTTCAGCCTTTGCTGCGGGCTTTGGTACAGACTGTGACAAGGCTGGCACCGAAAGAAATGAATCAGGTGATTGCCGCGCGCATCGCTATGGCGGGCAAGGCAAAGGCCTGGACGGTCAATGAATTCATCCTATCCTGCTTGCTAGGCTCGGCGGTCATGTGGGGCTTGATGCTTATGTTGACCTGGAATGCGCACTATGCGTTAATCCAGAAAATCATGTTCCTGGTATTTAGCGGCCTGCTGGGTGGTGCCATGCCTATCGTGGTGCTCAATATCATGATTCAGAAGCGGCAGGAATCTATCCAGCATCAGCTGCCAGAGGTGTTGGATTTGCTTTGTGTCAGCGTTCAGGCTGGTTTATCCTTTGATGCATCCATGCGCAAAATCATTGACCGCATGAAAGGGCCCTTTGTCGATGAATGCCGCCGCATGCAGGAGGATATCCGCATGGGCATGGTACGGCGGACGGCCATGCACAATGTTTCCAAGCGCTGTCAGGTACAGGATGTTTCGCTATTCATGACATCGCTGATTCAGGCCGAACGGCTCGGCACGAGCATGGGGCAGACGCTGAAAAATCAGGCGGATAATATCCGGGAACGGCGGCGGCAGTATGTAAAGGCGAAAGCCATGAAAGCACCGGTAAAGATTGTCTTTCCGCTGGTGTTGTTCATTTTTCCAGCTTTATTCGTCGTGACACTGGTACCGACGCTGTTGTTCCTCGTAAAGAATATGTAAGCGGAGGCAGATTGATGGAGATAGACGTGGGCGGAAAGAAAGATGTGCAGCTCCGGCTGGAGATTGCGGATTCTTTTTGGCAACGTTTCCTAGGCCTGATGGGCCGGAAAAAACTAGCCAGGGGTACAGGCTTATTGCTGGCTCCTTGCAATAGCATTCATATGTGCTTTATGCGTTTTAGCATTGATGCGGTGTATATTGACAAGGAATACCGCGTGCTGAAGGTAGTCCGGGATTTGCGTCCCTGGATAGGAATATCCTGGTGCCCAAAAGCCTGGGCAGTGATTGAAATGAATGCCGGCGAAGTAGCGCGTTATGGACTCGAAAAAGATATGATATTGCATACTAAAAAAGTCACGGATTGGCCGTGACTTTTTTAGTGCCAGTAAATGATTGGGAATCAGACCAGAGTAATCGTATAATCGCCAGTAGTTTGGCTGCCTTCAGAGGAAGAGCTGCTGTCATCCGAAAGCGGCAGATATTTGGTATAATCCTTGAAATGGTATTGGGCACCATTGGCCTCAAGGCGAATGCTTTCACTGACAATGCTTCCATAGAATTTGAAATTATTATCGTTGCAGTAAACTCTTGCATACGGCGCATAGATAATACCGTAGAAACTGCCACCGCTTCCATCGAAGTTAATATCTTTTGTACCCAGATAGGTGTAAATGATAGGCTGGTTCTCGTTGGAACTATTGTTGTTCAGATAAATTTTGATGGTTGAAGCTGAATCAACGGTAATATGGATAGGATCATTGCTTATTTTATTGGTATTTTGCGATAAGTCAAGGACAGCTTCATTGGCATTCTTTATATAATATTCGGTTTGGTTGATTGCGTTTGCTGATAGCCGGAAATTGTCATTTTCCCGATTGGAATATTTTGTGGTGTTTTTATATTTTTCCTTGAGTGTATTGGCATAGGAATAAAGGTTCAAGTTCTGGTGTTTGGCGGTAAATCCCTTGGCGACCACCTCAGGATCATTGGCGCGTTTTCCTTTTGTTTCTGAAGGGTAGAAAGCCTTGGCAGTCGGATCGTCGGCATTATACTGAAAGGTACTTGTGCTGTTGGTATAGACGATATTGCCATTGAAGGTGGTAAATATCGTCTTATTATTCGGATCGAGGTTCATGACGTTCTTGGTGGTCAAATCCTTGGTAAAGGTAAAAAGGTTCTTGAAGGGGTTATTATTCGCTGGCGTTCCTTTATAGGTAATCGCGGCGATGCTTTTTGCTGGTACCGTAAAGGTATCTTTATCGTAGAAGATTTTCAGGAAATAAAGCGGAACTTCCTTGGAAAGTTCTACATGAAAACGAGTGATATTTTTATCGGTGTCAGCTGTATATATTGGTTCGGCTATAGGTTCATCGGTGTTAAGATTATGATAGTCACCCTGTATATATTGGCTGGCTGTTGTGTTGGCATATGGATGCTTGCTGGTCGTTTCGTTATTGACGGCATAGGCTTTTGCTCCGGCCAGGGCAGCGGCGTCTGCTGTGTTTTGCAGACGGGTTTTTTGTACGTAAATATTGCCTAAATCAACGGCTAATCCTGTTCCGCAAATCAGCATAGGAAGCAGTAATGCTGTCAGAATCAAAATGGCGCCTTTTTGGTGTAGATATTTTGCGAACATATGCCAACCTCTTCCTTTATTTTGATGAGATAATATTATATATCTATATACAATATTTTACCCTTTTTCTCCTGTTTTTGAAAGAGAAAAAGGGTAAATTTCAATACGAAATACGAAAATAATCGAGATGTTTTTTGAAGGCATCCTGTGCAGTCAGACAAGTATCGCGAAGCCAGCCTTTTTCGTTTTTCCAGTTGGCTAATCCGCGGTAATAAAAGAGTTTTAGCTGGTCGGTTATGATAAAGGGGACGATTTTATGATGCAGACATTCTTTGAATAAAAGGAGGCGGCCAACGCGGCCATTGCCGTCCTGGAAGGGATGAATCAGTTCAAAGCGATGATGGAATTCCAGCAGATCGTCGAAGGATATGTTTTTTCGTTCGTTGTACCATGTTAGCAGTTCTTTTATCTTGGTGGCTACTTCCTCGGGAGGACAGGTGGGGTTACCGCCGACTTCATTGGGAAGGCGTTTATAGTCGCCGACGGCGAACCAGCTTTGGCGGCTGTCAGAGGTCCCGCTTTTGAGCTGCCGATGGAGTTCCTTTATCATTTTTTCGGTAATGCGATTTTCGGCTGTGTCGATGATTCTATCGATGCAACGGAAGTGGTTCATGGTTTCGACGATGTCATCGACATTGATGTTTCTATTGTTCGTTTGGCCGATAGTATTCGTTTCATAGATATAGCGCGTTTCTTCGTGGGAAAGGCGGCTGCCTTCGATATGATTGGAGTTGTAGGTCAGATCAATCTGTATCCGGTGGTAGATGCCCCCTTTTTGCTGATTGGCTTTTTCCTGCCGGAGTATGGTCAGTAGTGTACGCGGCTTTGTTCCTGTTCGTGGTTTGCGGTGGGGAAGCTGAGCATCAGCAGGGATATTCCAGCTGCGGCCAGTCTGAAAAGCACCGGCAATGCGGCCTGCTGCGCAGTAATTTCGCACGCTGCGCGCTGAAAGGCCCCATTTTTCAGCTGCTTCCTGTACGGACAGATAAGTCATAGCAACTTCCTTTCTTGCCATTTACGGCAAAATATAGCCAATAAAAAATACATATATCGAAATATAAATTGCCGATATCGGCAATTTTATTATAACGCTCTAGTTTGTGATTGGCTATAGGTAGAATGAAAAACACCGCTAGATAATCTAGCGGTGTGGAGCTTACGATATCCTTGTTCATTTTATCATGGCGTTGAAGTCCTTTTGCGGGATGACTGTGGTGAGCCCCATGATGGACAGGAGCTGGACGAGCGCCATTTCCGGTGTGCCGGTGTTCTTGATGACATAGGTCGCGATTTTCCAGGTGTCGAATTCTTTGTTGTTTTCGGCATACTGGAGGTGGTATTTGATCTCTTCGTTGGTGTGGCCGGTATTCAGCATGCGATCGATGAGTGCGACGTAGTCGACCATGAGATAGACGGTCGCAAGCTTTTTCTTGATGAGCTTGTTGAGCTGCTTGATGCCGTTGGCCTCGAGGATCATGACGCTGATTTGATGGTCCTTGAGCGAGTTGAGGATGTCATCCTTGCGGATGCCGAAGGCATCGCCCTTGTGCGTGAACTGCACGACGAGGTCGAGGGAATTGAACTCCTCACGGCTCACACTGCGGTAGAGGTGGGCACTTTCGGATTTCTGATGCGTTTTGCCACGCTCCGGGAAGACATAGGTCGTATATGTCGGTATGAAATGGATGCCCATGGACATGAGGTGTGAGGCGAGTGTCGCCTTGCCGGATGCATGAGGACCTACTAGTGCATAAATCTTATTTGTCATAGTATATTCATCCTTACATTACAGCTTTACAGAAAATCTATATGTCTATTTTAGCATAGGAATGCAGGCAATACAAAAGCGGGAACAACCGAACGTTCCCGCTTTTGCCGCCTCTATACCTTCTGCCTACAACAACATATACAACATGTTGTTGTTCTCCCATAGATATAATACAACATTTGCCAAGTTATTTCAATAGGGTATATTTATAAAAATTTTAATTCCAAAGTGTAAAGGGAATTGTACAGTTTTGCCGAATACCTATGTTAAGATATTCTTATAGAAAAGGGGGCTTATCCATGTACTTTTATTGTGAGAAATGCAAGAAACAGTATCCACTCAATAGTCATTCCTATATGTGTGAATGTGGCGGCATGTTCCGTCTGCATAAAGATACCGATGATGAGCCAGTCCATGAAATCAGTCTGGGAGAGTTCCAGACGCCGCTGCTGCCGTTCCGGGATGGCAAGCTGGAATTCCTGCTGAAGCTGGAGAACCTGCTGCCGACTGGCTCCTTCAAGGATCGTGGTGCCTATACGCTGATCAATGAAATCCATCATCTGGGGGTCAAGAAGATTGCCCTTGACTCGGCAGGTAATGCCGGTGCAGCGATTGCAGCCTATGCGGCAGCAGCAGGGATGGAGTGCACGGTATATGTGCCCGATGATGTGTCGAATGAGCTCGTGACGCAGATCGAGGCCTATGGGGCCAAGATCATCAAGGTCGCCAATGGCCGCATGAAGGCCTGTGCAGCAGTCAAACAGAATCTTGGTGATGCATACTATGCTTCCCACGTCTATAATCCCCTGTTCTTTGAGGGCATGAAGTCGATTGCCAAGGAGATGTATGAGCAGCTCGGCGGCCATGTGCCCGACTATATTTTCGTGCCGGTGGGCAACGGCACGCTGCTTATCGGCTTGTTCCTGGGCTTTATGGAGATTGGCCGTTTGCCACATTTCGTGGCAGTACAGAGCCGTAAATGTGCGCCGCTTTATGATGCCTATCATGGCTTGCCGGAGCAGCCAAAGAAAACGACGATTGCTGAAGCTATCCGCATCGAGCGGCCGAAGCGGCTCGATTGGATGATTGAGGCAATCAAGGCCAGCAATGGCGATGTCGTGACGATTGAGGATTGCGAAATCCTGCGGGCCAAGAAACACCTCGCACATTGTGGTATCTATGTGGAGATGACCTCAGCGGCAGCACTGGCTGGAGCTGAAAAGTTCTTCCAATCGGGCAAGCCAGATAATTACCGTGTAGTGGTACCTCTTACGGGCAATGGCCTCAAACGTTGAAATAAATCCTGGCGGGAGTGACAGTATGCTTCATGGAATCATAGATATCGGTTCGAATACGGTGCGCATGGCCATCTATCTGATAGAGGGCAGCCACATCGAGATGCTGCTGAAGAAAAAACATACGGTGGGGCTGGCCGCCTATCTGCGCGATGGTGTGATGCAGCAGCAGGGCATCGATAAGGCGGTGGAGATCCTCGGGGAGTTCAAAGATTTCCTGGCGACGTTCCGCATCACGCAGGTGACGGCCTTCACGACGGCTGCGCTGCGCAATGCCAAGAACAGCCGGGCGGCCGTAGGCGAGATTGAGCGGCGGACAGGCCTTGCCATACGGGTCATAACGGGCGATGAGGAGGCGACGTTTGATTTCATCGGGGCGACGCATAATCTGCAGACGTCATCGGGGCTGCTCATCGATATCGGTGGTGGCAGCACGGAGATCGTGACGTATCGCGAGCGGCAGATACAGTATAAGACTAGCTTGCCGCTGGGGTCGCTGGCCTTCCGCACGAAGTATGTGAGCAAGCTCCTGCCGTCGCTCAGCGAGTGCATGTCCATGCGGGCGGAAGCTGAGGCGACAATCCAGGCTGCTAAGGATTTTGCCTATGTCAACGAAGCGGAGATCGCCGGTATCGGCGGCACGTTCAAGGGCGCCTCGGCTCTCTATAACATCATGTTCAATCAGCCGGCGGCCAATACGCGCATGGAGACGAAACGCCTGAAGTCCATCATCGGGATGTTCACGAGTGAGCAGGAGATGACGCAGGACATGGCCATCATGCTGATGCGGGCTGTACCGGAGCGCATGCATACCATCATCCCTGGGCTCATCATTGCCGATGTGCTGGCGCGCCGCTTCAAGAGCGGCGTCATCACTTACAGCGATTCGGGGGTGCGCGAGGGCTATATTTATGACCAGATCATCGGGCAAAAGGCGTAAAATCCATGGGGATTGGGAGTATTTGTTTGGATTTCCGGCCTTTTTATGGTAAAATATAAGTTACTGAAAAGTCTTTTTTAAGCCTTCCTCAGAGGGGAAGGCTTTTACTTTGTAAGCTAAGAATTTGTTTTGAGGTGAGATTGTGGATTTTGGTCAGGGAAAGATAGTCCCGGTCAATCTGGAACACGAGATGAAGAACTGCTACATCGACTATGCGATGAGCGTCATCGTCGCGCGTGCTTTGCCAGATGTCCGTGACGGCCTGAAGCCGGTACATCGCCGCATCCTTTATGCGATGCAGGAAGCCGGCATGGGTTCCAATAAACCGTACAAGAAGTCGGCGCGTATCGTCGGCGAAGTTCTCGGTAAATATCACCCGCATGGTGATTCCTCGGTCTATGATGCCATCGTGCGTATGGCACAGGATTTCTCGATGCGCTATATGCTCGCTGACGGCCACGGCAACTTCGGTTCGGTCGATGGCGACCCGGCGGCAGCAATGCGTTATACCGAGGTCCGTATGTCGAAGATTTCCGAGCTCATGCTGCAGGATATCGACAAGGACACGGTGGAGTTCGTGCCGAACTACGATGAGTCGATGAAGGAGCCGTCGGTGCTGCCGGCGAAGTTCCCGCAGCTCCTCGTGAATGGTACTTCGGGCATCGCCGTCGGCATGGCGACGAATATCCCGCCGCACAACATGAGCGAGGTCATCGATGGCACGCTGATGCTCATCGATAATCCGGATGCGACCGTCGATGAGCTCATGACGGTCATCAAGGGACCGGATTTCCCGACGGCTGGCCTTATCCTCGGCAAAGAGGGTATCCGCCAGGCGTACACGACGGGCCGCGGCATCATCAAGATGCGTGCCAATGCGCATATCGAGACGATGTCGAATGGCAAGCCGCGCATCATCGTGACGGAATTGCCGTATCAGGTCAACAAGGCACGCCTGGTCGAGAAGATCGCCCAGCTCGTCCGCGACAAGCAGATTGAGGGCATCACTGACCTGCGCGATGAGTCTGACCGCAATGGTATGCGTGTGGTCGTCGACCTGCGCAAGGACTCCAACCCGAATGTCATCCTGAATCAGCTCTACAAGCACACGCAGCTGCAGGAGAGCTTCGGTGTCATCATGCTGGCGCTGGTGGATGGCAAGCCGCAGGTACTTAACCTCAAGCAGGTCCTGCACTACTATATCAAGCATCAGGAAGATGTTATCACCCGCCGGACGAGATACGAGCTCGCCAAGGCGGAGGCCAGGGCGCATATCCTCGAAGGTTTGACGATTGCCCTCGATCATCTCGATGCAGTCATCACGACCATCCGTGAGAGCCGCACGGCCGATATTGCCCGCGAGGCCCTGATGTCGGGCTTCAAGCTCAGTGAGAAACAGGCACAGGCCATCCTTGACCTGCGCTTGCAGCGCCTGACCGGTCTCGAGCGCGACAAGATTCAGGAGGAGTATCAGGAAGTCTTGAAAGCTATCGAGGAGTACAAGGCGATCCTCGCAGACGAGCAGCGCATCCTGGGCATCATCAAGGATGAGCTCACGGCTGTCAAAGAGAAATACGGCGACGAGCGCCGCACGAAACTCACAATCGATACGTCGGAGATCGATGTTGAAGACCTCATCGCTGAGGAAGATGTCGTCATCACGCTTACGCATAACAACTACATCAAGCGCATCCCGCTCGATACCTATCGCCGCCAGAATCGCGGTGGCAAGGGAATCAAGGGAATGGGAACGAAGGAAGAGGACTTCGTCGAGAATATGCTCATCACGACGACGCATCATACCATCCTGTTCTTCACGACGCGTGGACGCGTATATAACCTCAAAGCCTATGAGATCGCTGAGGCCAGCCGTCAGGCGAAGGGCACGGCCATCATCAACCTGCTGCAGCTGGAGCAGGGCGAAAAGATTACGGCCATCATCCAGGTCAAGGGCTTCGATCCGGAGCGTTTCCTGTTCATGGCAACGCGCAAGGGTATCGTCAAGAAGACGAGTCTGTCCGAGTTCAGCAACATCCGCAAGGTGGGCCTGATTGCCATCAACCTCGATGACGATGATGATCTCATCGGCGTCAAGTTCACGGATGGCGAGAGCTATCTGATGCTCGGCACAAAGGGCGGCAAAGCCATCGCATTCTCGGAGGATGATGTCCGTGCGATGGGCCGTACGGCTCGCGGCGTCAAGGGTATCAGCCTGGGCATGGGCGATGAGGTCGTCGGCATGGATATCCTCACGCACAATGCTGAGGTACTGACGGTCACCGAGGGCGGCTATGGCAAGCGCACGCCGACCGAGGAATACCGCAGCCAGACGCGCGGCGGCAAGGGCCTCATCAACATGAAGGTCACGGATAAGACAGGCTATGTTGTCGGCATCAAGGTTGTCCATCCGGAGCAGGAGCTCATGCTGATAACGACGGACGGCATCGTCATCCGCACGAACGTCGAGGACATCTCGGTCATCAGCCGCAACACGCAGGGCGTCAAGCTCATGAGTACGGCAGAAAATGACAAAGTCGCATCGATGGCCACGATGGATCAGAAGAATGATTGATTATAAGAATAGATGAGCAGAAAAATAGCAGGTTCCTAAGGGAACCTGTTATTTTTTTATACAAATCAAATGACGAATCTTCCTGTCAGGTGAAAAAGGATTTTCCGGTTGCTTGCCGAAGTATTGCCCATAGGGAATTTTGTCCGTTATTGGATATGTGATAAGGAAGAGAGGTTGAGAACTATGGGAATAAGGCAGAAATTCTATGTATTGGCTGGTGTTATCGGTGCATTACTGGCGGTAGTATCTGTCATCGGTTTCTACATGGCGGATACGAATCTGGAAAAGGCAGTAGAACAGGAATTGACGGCAACGATGGGGGATGCTGCTTCGCAGATGGACGGATGGCTGCAGTCTAAGGGAGTATCGGCTCAGCATACGGCTGATTTATTGACAGAGTTCAATGGCGATGAAACCCGGACCAAGAGCATCGATTCGCTGGCTATCGGAGCTTCGGATAAGGAAATCCTCGATGTCAACGTGGGAATGGAAGATGGTTATTTTGCCTCTTACCGCACGCAGAATAAGAGTACAGGCACGCTCGATCCCCGTACCCGGCCTTGGTATAATGATGGTAAGAAGGCTGGAAAGATGGTCTTTACGGACCCGTATGTAGACAAGAATACGGGGAAATTGGTAGTTTCGGCGGTGGCTCCTTTCAAGAAGGATGGACAGTTTGCCGGTAACATTTGCACGGATATCGACTTGGCGGTAGTTGATGCCCAGGTCGATAAGCTCAAATACCATGGTGAGGCTGGCATGGCAGCGGTAGCAGATAAGAGCGGCATGATTCTGGGCATTGGCACGGATGAGGCTATTGGCTCCAAGTTCCAGGATTTGCCAGGGATTGGTACTCATTTTGAAGAAATGCAGAAAAATGGCAAAGGTGTCTTCGTCTTTGACAGTCCGCACGATGGCAAGATGATTTGCGGATATACGGTGGTGCCAAGCACGGGCTGGCTGCTGGCCATGAGTGTTCCTTATAGCTATGTATTTGCTTCGGTTACGACACTCAAGACGGTATATGCCATCCTGACGGTGGTCGGACTTATCCTGGTACTAGGCGTATGCTTCCAGTTCGCTGGCCGTATTACGCGCCCGCTGGTGGCTCTTGAGGCACATGCAGCTGAGATGGCTAAGGGAAATCTCGGGCTCAAGCCGCTGCCCGTGGAAACGAGTGACGAGATTGGCTCGCTTACCGGCGCCTTCAATACGATGAAAGAGAATCTGCATGAATTAATCTCGCAGATGGCTTCGACGGCAGAGCAGGTGGCAGCATCCTCGGAGGAGCTGACGGCTAATGCCCAGCAGTCGGCAGATACGGCCGTACATGTAGCGGAAACCGTAGGCGATGTCAGCACACAGGTAAATCAGCAGCTTGGCGAAGTGGAAAAGGCAAAAGAAAGCGTGGATGGCGTTTACCACGATATCGACATCATGTCGGAAAAGGCCGTGCAGGTAACGGTAGCTTCCACGCATACAGCAGAAGCGGCAAAACGTGGAGCTGACCTTATGGAAGAAGCCATCCGCAAGATGGGCTCTATCGAGAAGAGTGTTCTGGAGTCGGCTGCTGTGGTCAAGGCGTTGGGCGAGAATTCACAGCAGATTGGCCAGATTGTCGAAGCGATTTCCTCAATTGCCCAGCAGACGAATCTCTTGTCGCTCAATGCAGCGATTGAAGCAGCTCGCGCTGGTGAGCAGGGCCGCGGTTTTGCTGTCGTGGCGGAAGAGGTAAGGAAGCTGGCGGCTGAATCGCAGGAGTCGGCTGAGCAGATTAAGGCACGTATCAGTTCGATCCAGCAGGATACGGCGCAGGCAGTTGAGTCTATGCAGAATGGCACGAATGAAGTGACACAGGGAACGAAAGCTATCCGTGATGTCGGCGAGC
The DNA here is from genome assembly GCF_008271345.1 of Pseudoselenomonas caprae. Classification (NCBI taxonomy): domain Bacteria; kingdom Bacillati; phylum Bacillota; class Negativicutes; order Selenomonadales; family Selenomonadaceae; genus Pseudoselenomonas; species Pseudoselenomonas caprae. The sequence goes on along the minus strand of NZ_VTOZ01000009.1, from coordinate 24,893 downwards.
AGTTTGAGGATATCATGACGAAAGTCGATGATATCAATAAACAGATGGAACAGATCAACGATGCGGTCAGCAAAGTTTCGGCCGGTGCAGAGCAGATTGTCACGGCAGTGGATGCTATTGATAGTGTTAGCAATAAGACTTCGAACAGCACGCAGACGATTTCGGCTGCAACGGAACAGCAGTCGGCATCGAATGAGGAAATTGCTGCGGCATCGCAGGCTTTGTCGACGCTGGCTAGCAAGATGCAGGAGGCAGTAGGCAAGTTCAAGATTTGATTTCGGTTGAAAAGCAGAGAAAAGGCGTAGGCCGGAGCGGTTGCTCCAGGCATACGCCTTTTTTGCTTTGGTATTATTTGCTTATTGAGCCAGCAGCTGGCGCGTGTGCGCAGCAACCATAGCGGGGGTCATTTCCCGGTTGCGGGCGACGCCGGTCTGGCGGGCAGCATGGGCTACGGCGGCGGCAACTGCCGGTGCGACCTCGGGATTGAACGGGCTCGTGATGACGTGGTCTTCGTCGAGCTCCTCCGGCTTGATGAGGTCAGCAATCGCCTTGGCAGCGGCGACTTTCATGGCCTCGTTGATCTCGCTGGCGCGGACGTCGAGGGCGCCGCGGAAGATGCCCGGGAAGGCCAGGAGGTTGTTGACCTGGTTCGGGTAGTCGCTGCGGCCGGTGCAGACGATGCGTGCGCCAGCCTCCTTGGCCAGCTGGGGCAGGATTTCCGGTTCGGGGTTGGCCATGCCCATGACGATGGCATTGGGGTTCATCGTGCGTACCATATCCTGCGTGACGCAGCCAGCGACCGAGACGCCGATGAACACATCGGCCTTGCGGATGACCGATTCGAGGGGGCCGGCTTCGTTCTGCGGGTTGGTGATCTTGGCGATATCCTCCTTATATGGATTCATGCCGTTCGGACGGCCGGTGTAGATGGCACCGCGGGAGTCGCAGAGGATGATATTGCGGCCACCAGCACTGTACAGGAGACGCGTGATGGCCTGTCCGGCAGCACCTGCGCCATTGACGACGAATTTGGCATCGGCAAAGGTCTTGCCCGTGAGCTTGAAGGCATTGATGAGGGCCGAGACAACGACGATGGCCGTGCCGTGCTGGTCGTCGTGGAATACGGGGATGTCAAGGCTCTTCCGCAGGGCTTTTTCGATGTCGAAGCACTGCGGGGCCTTGATGTCTTCCAGATTGATGCCGCCAAAGGTCGGTGCCATGAGCTCGACAGCCTTGATGACCTCGAAGGGATCCTGGGTATCGAGACAGATGGGGACGGCGTCCACGCCGGCAAAACCCTTGAACAGGATGGCCTTGCCCTCCATGACCGGCAGGCCGGCACCCGCACCGATATTGCCAAGGCCGAGGACGGCCGAGCCGTTGGTCACGACGGCTACCATATTGCCCTTGGATGTGTAATCGTAGATTTTCTTTGGATCGTCCTTGATTTCGAGACAGGGGGCGGCAACGCCGGGAGAATAGGCAAGTGTGAGGTCGTCGGCGTTCTCCAGAGGAACCTTGCTCGTGACGGCAATCTTTCCCTGTGCTTGCTTATGTAAGGCTAAAGCCGCAGCATTTACATTACTCATGGTGATGACTTCCTTTCCCAATACTGTTACGTAAGAAATGTTACATTTTATAAATATATTTTGGTAATATTTTCGTAAAAGTGTAATCATACAGCTAGAATACATTATAGACGAATGCAGGATAATTACCAATACAGAATATTCATATCGCCATAGTTTTTGGCTATTTCGTAGCAGAAGAAAGAGGCTGACGCCAGCGTGGTTGCTGGTATCAGCCTCTTGGGATATGCTATTGCGTTTTTGCTGGCGCTGCGGAGCGGCTAGGTACGGAACGATCCGAAGCTGCCGGGGTGCTTTCGCGGCTGGAGCCAGTGTCATTGTCCGCCGCGTCGCGGCCCGAACGATTGTCGCTGGCAGAGGATTTGCTGCGCTTCTTCTCCTCGGCATTGTCTTCACGCTGCTCGCTGCGCTTCTTGGCCGTGCTGTCAGCAGCTTTGTGTTTCTTGGTGCTTTCTGTGCTGCGGCCGATGGAGGTATCGCTGGCGGGAACTTCGCTGGCATTCGCTGGAATGGAGTTCTCGTATTCGCGGGCATCCTGCTCCAGACGGTGGCGGACCTTGGCGCTCATCGTGACATCAAGGGTATCGGCGACCGTGGAACGCAGCTGCGTGAGGTCAGGGATCCAGTAACTGATGCCGTCGATATAGAGCGGGCGGCCCGGGACCATATCGGTCTTGAGACCGTTTTGCTTCGATTCCTTGAGCGTGCCGGCGAATTCGAGCAGCTGGCGGAAGCTCAGGTCGGTCTGGATGGAGTCCATGACCTCGCGGATGATGGTCGGGAGCTTCGGGATGATGGCCGGCGAGACCATCTTGTCAAGGCAAGCCTTGATGAAGTCCTGCTGGCGGCGGATGCGGCCGAGGTCGCCTTCCTCATCGCGGTAACGCACATAGGTGATTGCCTTGGCACCGTCCATGTGCTGCATGCCTGGCCTGAAATCGATGATGAGGCCGCCGTCATCGTCCCAAGGGTCCTCATAGTACATGCGCTTGGGCACGTCGATGTCGATGCCGCCGAGGGCATCGATGATCTTGGCGAAGGATTTCGTGTTGATGATGACATAGTGGTCGATATTGACGCCGAGCAGGTTCTCGACAGTATCCTGCGTCAGGCGCTCCTTGCCATAGGCATAGGCGGCATTGACTTTGTCAAAGCCATGTCCCTTGATCTTCACGCGGGTGTCGCGCGGGACGGAGAGCAGCGAGGCCTGGTTCTTCTTCGGATCGATCGAAGCGACCATCAGCGTGTCACTGCGGCCGACATCATCGTCGCGCTCGTCGACGCCCATGATCATGATGGTGGATTTGTCTTTGGCGGTCAGCAGTCCGTCGTCGATGGCATGTTCGATTGGCTTGTCGAGCAGGCTACTGCTGGCAAAAAGGGCTCCGCCGATGGCGGCAGCGGCAAAACAAAAAAACAGAAGAAGCCAAGGCCAGATGCGGCGTTTCTTCTGTGCCCTCCGTGGAGGGATATTGGATTTTTGCAAAGTCATACCTTCTTTTCGTTTAGTTCCGTACAGGTGTTAAGCACTACATAGCTATTATAAAGAGATACGCGGCATTGTGCAATTACAATTTTCATATCGCGCGTATATATATGGAATCTTACGCTTCCTTTCTGAAAAACGCGGGGAGAGCCGGTGATTTTGTCATGTTTATAGTAATTTTTAATTTTGGGGCTGAATTGCCAGTGTTTTGTAAACTGTGTTTTGGCGGGAAGCTTATCCACAGAATTTGGGGGTAAAATCGGGGGATAAAAGCACAAAATATGGAAAAAGGCAGGAAGAAAGACCTAATATATGGGGTTATCCACGGATTTATCCACAATATCCACAGAAAATGGGGATAAGGATACGAACATTATGAACAAGATGCTTATATATTATAGAAGGAAACTGAAAAGTTTTATGTGTGTTCGCTTTTGTTATCCACAGGTGTGGATTGTTTTGTGGATAACGAAAGACTGTTTGCTTATTTCTTAGCAGGAGAATCAAGCATAAATGACGAATATTATAGTGATTAACGGATAGGGAGATGAGAGCATGCTGACAGAGGGCGAATTGTTTTTACGGCTGGTCCTTTCCTGTGTGCTGGGCGGCATCATCGGCTATGAACGCCAGTCGCGCCGCAAGTCGGCTGGCCTGCGCACGAATGTGCTGGTCTGCCTGGGCGCTTGTCTCATCATGGTATTGTCGCAGGCGATGTATCAGCAGGTCGAGGGCTTGACGAACGCCGATCCGGCACGTCTGGCAGCACAGGTGGTGAGCGGCATCGGTTTCCTCGGTGCAGGTGCCATCATGAAGGAGGGCCTGACGGTCACAGGACTCACGACGGCAGCTTGCCTATGGGTAGTGGCTGGTGTCGGCTTGGCGGTCGGCGGCGGCTTCTATTCGGGGGCGCTCATCACGACGGCGCTGGTCTTTGTGACGCTCGGCAGCCTGTCACGGCTCGATGACTGGGTGGATCATGAGAAGAATCTGTCTTTGACCATCCATACGGTGGACAGGCCGGGACAACTCATGCGCATCAGCCGCTGCCTGGAGGACCTGCAGCTCAAGGTGCGTGGCGTCAAGGTCAAGGCGGATGAGGACGAGGCCGATGAGAAGGATGAACGCTGCATGTATATCGATTTTGAGATCTTCAACAAGCAGAGCGTCAAGAGTGTCATGATCGTCGATGCTGTGCGTCAGATCGATGGCGTGATCCGCGTCGATGTCGTCTGAAGGATTTTATTTTGCGCGCGAGAGGATTTTCGCCGTCCGGTGCGGAATAATATCCAAAGAGTAAATATACGGCTTTTCCAGTCAGAAGGAGAGGGTTTGGAATGAATACAGAAATCGTAGATACTATGGTGCGCGTTGCCATGCAGGCGATGGATAATGCGTATGTGCCTTATAGCAAAGCAGCTATCGGTGCCTGTGTACTGGCGAGCGATGGCACATTCTATACGGGATGCAACATTGAGAACGCCATCCCGCGCTTGTCGGTTTTTGCGGAAGAAGTAGCTATGTATCGCGCTATCGCTGATGGCAAGCGGGAATTCGACGGCATTGCTGTCATCGCGGATACGGAAAAGCCGTTCATCCCGAACGGTGCAGTCTGCCAGCTGCTGGCAGAGTTCAACGTGCAGGAGATCATCATGGCCAATATGCATGGCGTGCTCAAGACGGTGACGCTTGACGAGCTCATGCCCTATGCGCGGGAACTCATCGGCAATCCGATGCAGCCTGACGAAGAAGATTTTTGAATAGCCAGCCGCTCCTTCAGGAGCGGCTTTAAGTTTGCACCGGTTTTCGCCGATATATGGAGAAAGGGAGGTGCACAGCATGGCAGGTGTGAATATGGATTCCCTGCTGGTTCTGCAGAAACTGGCGGAGATGCAGAAGGATAAGAAGCGGCAGGATGATAAAAAGGACAGTGCCAGCGGCGAGGCTGCGGCAAGCTATAAGGATATCTGGGCGCAGGTCCGGCGGGAGCAGGAAGAGTGGGACAAGACGCTCAACGAGGTCGATATCACCCAGTACAAGCTCGCCCTGATGGACAGCTTCTGGTCGGACCGCCACGATGCGCAGAACTATCTGGCCAGCTATTATAAGCGGCAGCAGCGGGCCATCAACCAGCAGTCGCTGACGGAGATCACCCAGGATATCGCCTGGCTCAACCAGCTCAACAACGCTGGTATCCTGAACCCAGCCATTGGCACCGAGGCCTCCCAGCAGCTTGGCAAGGCGCTGACAGCAGCGCTGCAGACCTCGGTGATGGCCAGTATCCAGAATATGCAGCTCCAATCGCTTTGGGGCTTCTGACATACAAAAACAGCTCATCTTGCGATGAGCTGTTTTTGTTGTATGGAATTATTGCGATTATCCTTTGAGCGGCTTCTTGAGCACGGAGAGGATAGCACAGCCGACGATAGCGCCGACGAGGATAGCGACGAGGTACATGACCGGGTTGCCGATCGTCGGAACGACGAAGATACCGCCGTGCGGTGCACGCAGCGTGCAGTCAAAAGCCATGGTCAGAGCACCAGCCGTAGCGGAGCCGATAACCATCGACGGGATGACGCGCAGCGGGTCACCAGCTGCGAACGGGATAGCACCCTCGGTGATGAAGGAAAGGCCCATGACGTAGTTCGTCACACCAGCTTTGCGCTCGCTCTCGGTGAAGCGGTTCTTGAAGAACGTCGTGCAGAGAGCAATGGCGAGCGGCGGAACCATACCACCAGCCATGACAGCAGCCATGACGTGGAACTCGCCGGAAGCCAGCAGGCCAGTACCCGTTACATAAGCAGCCTTGTTGATCGGGCCACCCATGTCAACAGCCATCATACCGCCCATGACGATACCGAGCAGGATGCGGGCATTCGGGTCCATGTTCTTGAGGGTGTCCACCATCCAGGTGTTCAGAGCGCCGACCGGCGGAGCGATGACGAACATGCTGATGACACCGATGATCAGGATACCGAAGAACGGATAGAGCAGGACCGGCTTGATGCCGTCCAGGGATTCCGGCAGGCAGCTGAAGGCCTTCTTGAGGAAGTTCACAGCATAACCACCGACGAAACCAGCGACGAGAGCGCCGAGGAAGCCGGAACCCGTCGTGCCAGCCAGAGCACCGCCGACGAAACCGACAGCCAGACCCGGGCGGTCAGCAATGGACATGGAGATAAAGCCGGCGAGAACTGGCAGCATGAAGCCAAAGGCAGCGCCACCGATATCCTTGAAGAATTTAGCCACCGGCGTGTTGGAGCCGAAGTTCTTCGGGTCGATGGAGTAATCATCGAGCAGGAAGGCGAGGGCAATCAGGATACCACCGCCGACAACGAAAGGCAGCATGTGGCTGACACCGTTCATGAGGTGTTTGTAGATCTGACGGCCGAGGCTCTCGCCTTCCACATCAGCAGCGCCCTCAGCAGCGTCGGAGCCGTTTGCCTGGTATACCGGGGCATTGCCCGAAAGCGCGCGGTCGAGGAGCTCGTCGGCTTTGTTGATGCCGTCAGCAACCTTCGTGATGACGACGCGCTTGCCAGCGAAGCGGGCCATAGCGACGTTCTTGTCAGCAGCGACGATGATGCCGTCAGCAGCAGCGATTTCTTCATTCGTCAGGATGTTCTTCGCACCGCCGGAGCCGTTGGTCTCGACTTTGATGCTGATGCCGCGCTTCTTGGCATGCTGCTCAAGGCTCTCGGCAGCCATGAACGTGTGGGCGATACCCGTCGGGCAAGCCGTGACAGCGAGGATCTGGATGTGGTCAGCAGCCGGAGCAGCCGTCTCTTCTTCAGCAGCCGGAGCGACGAACTTGCCGTCTTCTTTGTCGTCAACGAGCTTGAGGAATTCTTCCTTCGTCTTAGCGGCGATCAGAGCCTCTTTGAAGTCCGGATCCATGATCATCGTAGCGAGCTTCGACAGGATGGCGAGGTGCTCATCATTGGCCGAATCCGGTGCAGCAATCATGAAGAACAAGCGGCTCGGGTTGCCATCCATGGACTCAAAGTCCATGCCAGATGGAACTGTCATGGCAGCAAGGCCAGCTGCTTTAACGCCTGCGCTCTTGGCATGCGGCGTGGCAATGCCATCACCGAGGCCCGTCGTGCCCGAAGCTTCACGGGCAAAGACGTCTTTCGTGTATTGTTCCTTATCGGACAGGTTGCCGCCGGCCTCCATGAGGTCAGCGAGCTGATTGATTGCAGCGGCTTTGTCAGCCGGAGCCGCACCCAGCAGGATGCTGTCGCTCTTGAGCAAATCAGTGATACGCATGGTATTCTCTCCTTTTTTTGAATGATGTATATGATTTATATGATACTAACAGAGTTTCAGGCAATAGTAGCCAGCAGTGCTTCGACTTCCGGACGCGTAGCGAGATTCTCGCTGAAGGCAGAAGCCGAGCCCGTTGCGACACCCATGTGGAAGGCTTTCTCGAAGTCGCCGTTGGACTCCATGTAGCCGGTGATGAAGCCAGCTACCATCGAATCGCCAGCGCCGACGGAGTTGATGAGCTTGCCTTTCGGTGCCGGGCACTTGTAGGACTTGCCCTCGGCCGTCAGCAGGATGGCACCGTCGCCAGCCATGGAAATCAGCACGTTCTGCGCGCCTTTTTCCTGCAGCTTCTTGGCATAGGTGATGATCTCTTCGTCGGTCGTAAGCTTCACGCCGAACATGTCGCCGAGCTCATGGTTGTTCGGCTTGATGAGGAACGGATGATACTGCAGAACGTTCAGGAGCAGGTTCTTCTCGGCATCGACAACGATGCGGATGCCCTTGCCGTCAAGGCGGGCCATGATTTTCTGATAGATGTCATCCGGCAGCGTCTTGGGAATCGAGCCAGCCAGGACGAGGGTGTCGCCTTCCTGCAGCTTGTCGAGCTGTGCGAAAAGCTCTTCGCGCTTGGCTTCGCTGATGTCCGGGCCCTGACCGTTGATTTCGGTCTCGCAGTCAGCCTTGGCCTTGACGTTGATGCGCGAGAAGCCCTTCTCAAGCTGGACGAATTCGCTCTTGACGCCGAAGTCCTTGAGCTGGTTCTTGATCTCTTCGCCCGTGAAGCCGGCGAGGAAACCGAGTGCCGTGCTCTCATGGCCGAGGTTCTGCAGGACGATGGACACGTTGATGCCCTTGCCGCCAGCCAGGACCTGCTCGTAGTTCACGCGGTTGATGGTACCGGCAGTGAACTTGTCCAGGCGGACGATGTAGTCCAGCGACGGGTTGAATGTTACGGTGTAGATCATGAGTTATAAATCCCCCTCAATGATAGTGGTGTAGTCCCGATACTTCTTATCTTCCAGCTGTCCCGTGATGATCGAGGCACTGGAGATATTCGCAAAGGTGATGGGCGAAATCTTGTTGAATTTCGACCGGTCAGCCAGAATGAACGCATGGCTGCAGCGGGAAAGCGCTGCGCCTTTGATGATGCCTTCGCTCGAGTCTGGCGTAGAAAAACCGGATTTGGTGCTGATACCGTTGGTACCGAAGAAACCTTTTGTAAAGTTGTAAGATTTCAGATTATTCAGTGCCTCCGTACCGACCACAGCTTCGGTGACGGCCTTGATCTCACCGCCGAGGATGAAGACCTTGAACCCCTTGGCAGCAAGACGGGCTGCATGGGAAATGCCGTTCGTCACATATACGGCACTGGTTTCAGTCAAGAAGTCAATCATGCGCAGGGTGGTAGAACCGGCATCGATGTAGACGAAATCCTTGCGCTTGATGAGACTGGCTGCCTTACGGGCAATGGCGATCTTTTCCTCCGGGTAGAGATCGCGCTTCGTCTTCATGTCTTCCTCCGACGAGCTGTAATTGTTGTCGATGGAAGTAGCGCCGCCGTAGACCTTGTAGAGGCGGCCGCTTTTGTGCAGCGCCGTGAGGTCGCGGCGGACGGTGGATTCCGAGGCATCGAGAGCCTTGGTCAGATCCAGTACGGTAACAGCCTTTTTCTCTTCGAGAATGCGGAGAATCGTTGCATAACGTTCTTCCGTAAGCATGGCTATCACTCCTTATTTCTTAATATAATACAACTAAAGTCCGTCAAAGTCAATCAAAAGCACGATAAACCCCGCAAAAAAAATTATAAAAGGGCATAGTCTGGCAAAAAACACCGACCAAAACGATAATCGTTGACCAAAGTCACGAATTTTATTAAAAATTAATGGCAGGAAAAGCAAGAAGTTGGCTATAATATAAATAGGTAGAAGTCTATGACGGGAGTGTGAACCTATGGAAGAAAAGAAAAAGATTGTCCAGCACCGGCCCAAGTCGTTTTATGTGAAGAAGTACCTGACGATATTCTTCGGCGCGATCATTGCGGCAGTGGGCTTGGAGCTGTTTTTGATCCCGAATGAAGTCATCGATGGCGGCATCGTCGGTGTCTCGATCATGATGAGCTCGCTGACGGGGATGTCCCTTGGTGTATTCCTGGTTTTGCTCAACATCCCGTTCCTATATCTGGGCTATAAGCAGATCGGACAGAATTTTGCCATTGCGACCCTTGTCGCCATCTGTTTCCTGGCTGTATGGTCTGCGGTGTTTTCGCCCTTTCCGCAGGTCACTGACGACCCGTTCCTCGCGGCCATCTTTGGCGGCATCATCGACGGTCTGGGCGTCGGGCTGATCATCCGTGCGGGCGGCAGTCTCGATGGCACGGAGATCGTCGCCATCATCATGGATAAGAAGTCGGTGTTCTCGGTCGGCGAGGTCGTCATGTTCATCAATCTCTTCATCCTGTCGAGCGCGGGCCTGCTCTATGGCTGGGACAAGGCGATGTATTCCCTCGTGGCCTACTTCGTCATCTCGAAGATGATCGATGTGGTCATCAAGGGACTGGATGAGTCGTATGCCGTCATGATCGTGACGAATGAGCATGATGAGATCACGTCGGCACTCAATGACCGCCTGGGCCGCGGTGTGACGCTGCTGCATGGTGCCGGCGGCTATACGGGGGAGAGCAAGGAAGTGCTCTACTGTGTCGTCACGCGCCTGGAGGTCGACAAGCTCAAGGAAATCGTGCTGGAGAAGGATGAGAACGCATTCGTCACCATCAACGCCGTCCACGACATCATCGGCGGACGGTTCAAGAAAAAGGCGATCCATTGATTCGATGAAGGGAGGAGAAAGCATGCGACGTATTGCATTGCTGGCATTTCTTGTCATGTTGTTCCTGACTGCGGCCGCAAGTGCGGCCGAGCGGGTTCCCTTGCGGGTCGCGCAGCTGCCGCTGCGGGTACAGAGCTGCTATCAGCCGTCGCAGCAGGTGATTGATGGCCTGGAGCGGCAGGTAGACCGCAGCCTGCATGTGCCACTCAACGAGACGCTCAAGGCTGTGGAATTCATTCCGGAGCGGCAGTGCCTGGCGGCATTGGCAGAGACGGCCGATGAGGTCGGCGGCAAGCCGCGGCTGAAGGATATCGTGAAGCCGCTGGCCGAAAAGCTGCAGGCTGACCTCGTAGTCGTGCCGGTGGTCACTGGGTATGAGCAGTATACCTATATGAGCTGGAACTGGCGGCGCGGGCAGATGCTCCACAGCTACGCGGCGGTGCAGATTGTCGGCTATGACCGCAAGAAAGACGAGGTCTTCAAGAAGGAGGGATCGCGCCGCTATGATGACGAATACATGCCCTCCGGCGAGGTGACACGGCTGGTGGCGGAAGCTATGGATGATGCCCTGCGCGAGGCTGCAGTCCATGACCGCGTCTGGAGTTGGAAAACGAATATAAAATGAGAGTAGACAGGCTTTGGCAAGAAATGGCCAAAAGCCTGTTATTTTTTAACAAAAAGTATTGACACTTAACAATGTTACAGATATAATGTAAACATATTAATCAGATATGTTTACAAAACGCATAGCTTACGAAAAGAGGTAATCGCCATGAGTGAAGAGAGAAAATACAGATTTGAGACCCTGCAGCTCCATGTCGGTCAGGAGCAGGCTGATCCAGCCACCGATGCCCGTGCCGTTCCAATCTATCAGACGACGTCTTATGTGTTCAGCGACTGCGAGGATGCTGCTGACCGCTTCGCTCTGAAGAAAGGCGGCAATATCTATGGCCGTCTGACGAACCCGACGGAAGATGTATTCGAGAAACGCATTGCAGCGCTGGAGGGCGGCTCGGCGGCTCTGGCGGTAGCCTCGGGTGCCGCTGCTGTGACCTATGCCCTGGAGGCTCTCGTGCATCATGGCCAGCACATCGTGGCTGCGACGACGATCTATGGCGGTACGTATAATCTCTTTGCCCATACCTTCCCGAGCCGTGGGGTGGAGACGACCTTTGTCGATCCGACGCAGGGTGTGCAGGTATTCGAGGATGCAATCCAGGAAAATACCCGCGCCGTCTACATCGAGTCCATCGGCAATCCGAATGCCAACCTCATCGATATCGAGGCGGTAGCGGCTATCGCTCATAAGCATGGTCTGCCGCTGGTTGTTGACAGCACCTTTGCGACGCCGTATCAGCTGCGTCCGTTCGAGTATGGGGCAGATATCGTCGTCCATTCGGCGACGAAATTCATCGGCGGTCATGGCACGACGCTGGGCGGTGTCATCGTCGAGAGCGGCAAGTTCGACTGGAAGGCTTCGGGCAAGTTCCCGCAGCTTGTCGAGCCGAATGAGAGCTACCATGGCGTAAGCTTCTACGAAGCGCTGGGCCCGGTGGCCTTTGTCACCTATATCCGTGCCTTGATCCTGCGCGATGAGGGAGCGGCTATCTCGCCGTTCAACGCCTTCCTGCTGCTGCAGGGGACAGAGACCCTGTCGCTGCGCGTCGAGCGCCATGTGGAGAACGCACTCAAGGTTGTCGACTATCTGGCGAAGAATCCGAAGGTCGCCAAGGTCAACCATCCGGCAGTAGCCAACCATCCGGATCATGAGCTTTACAAGAAATACTTCCCGAATGGCGGTATCTCCATCTTTACCTTCGAGATTGCTGGCGGTGCGGCAGAAGCCAAGAAGTTTGTCGATCATCTGAAGGTATTCAGCCTGCTGGCCAACGTCGCTGACGTCAAGTCCCTCGTCATCCATCCGGCATCGACGACGCATAGCCAGATGAATGAGCAGGAACTGGCCGCTTCGGGCATCACGCCGGCGACTGTCCGCCTGTCCATCGGTACGGAGCATATTGACGATATCATCTATGATCTCGATCAGGCTTTCCAGGCGGTAGACTGATATAAATAACGAACAGCCTCCTTTGATTTTGCTGATAAAATTAAGGGAGGCTTTTATCATGGTTAAAGTTTTGTGAGAATTGTCTGATTATGGTTGAAATAGTCAGTCTATATAAGTATAATCGAGGAGGATGATAACAATTCTTGGTTGATTTGGAGGGATTTTTAGTGGAATTCAAAAAAATATCGCGCAAAGCTGCCGCTGCTATGCTGCTCAGTGCTTCTTTGGTGGGTGGTGAGCTGGCAATCGCTCCGCCGGCAACGGCAGAGGCTTTTTCGCTCAGCAATATCAACGATATCGGCAGCATCGTCGTGACGGGGGTGAAATATGCGCAGCTGCGTTCGCAGATCAAGCAGCAGACGGATTATCTGGACAACGACCCAAATGGCCGGCAGGTGATGTATAACGATTGGCGCAACAAGACCGGCGTTGACTATAATGAGAATCTGAACTGGCGTCTGGAAAATATGATGCAGAATATGACGGCTGCAGTCCGCGCGGTGGATGCCTCGATCGACAAGCATCCCTACTATTATTACCTGAATCCGGACGACTCGTTCAACGCCTTCTGTGGTTTAGGGCATGTCATGAGTGTCAATCATGGTGCCTTCGACTACATTTCCTGCGATGATGAGCTGGCTGTCATTGTCGGCCACGAGATGGGCCATGGGCAGAAATCCCATGCAGCGAATGGCATGGTGAAGACGTTGGACAAGCAGCTGTTGGCATCTGTGGCCTCATCGGTGGCTGGGGGAACGGACCTTACCGATATGGTAGCGGGGATGGCGCTCAAGAATGGCGTCGTACATGCGACTAAGAGCAACGAGTGGGAGGCGGACAACCTTTCCTGGGAATACATGACGCATTCCAATTACAATCCAGGGGCCTGTGCTGCTATCTGGCAGCGCGTCATCGACAAGCTCGGCAATAACAGCCAGAGCGGTGCAGCTCTCTGGTTCAACCCGTCTGACCATCCGAACCATGCTGCCCGCCGCGACAATTACGCGAAGAAGCTGACGGCTTACAGCGGCAAGCATGTCACGGATAAGGACGGCGTGGTCTATGTCAATGGCAAGAAATTCGTCACGCCGGCACCGGCTGGCGGCATGAGCACCAAGGAGCGTTCGTATTTCGTCATGGGCAATCTGGCAGCCGCCTATCATAACGGCCATAACAAAGCTGGCGTCACGGCGAATGGCAATACGGTCATGATGGGGGCACAGCCCATCCTGACCTGCACCGCAGGCGATGAAGCGGCGCAGACGTTGGCTGATCGTCTCAACTCCATCAAATAAGATTGATAAAATCCTCTTTCTGCGGTACACTATTTGGTACGACGGTACGCACAGGATGGTGCGACTGTACAGAAAGGGGATTTTTATATGTCTGAATTTGAAAAATACCAGCAGATATGCCGCGAAGCCGGATGGACCGGGGCAGCTCTGCTGGTTCTTATTGTGTTCTGGATCTTTGCCGGCTTTGGGCTCGCTGGTGTCAAAGGCGAGCTTTTGGGCCTGCCGCTTTGGGCAGTGACCTCGAGCCTCGGTGTCTGGTTCTTTGCCATCGTATTGGTGAAGCTGCTGACAAGATTCGTGTTCCGCGATATGGAGCTTACGGAGGGAAAGGGGGCTGGACGGGATGAATAATGGCAATCCGGCAGCGCTGCTGCCTTTATTGGTATTCATGGCTGTGATGGTCGGCATCGGCTTCTATGTGCGCCGCGTGCAAGCCCGTGGCTTTGCCCATAATTTTGTGCAGCAGTATTTCATTGGCAGCCACGATTTGGGCGGCTTTGTCCTCGCGATGACGACCGTAGCCACGTATAGCTCGGTGAGCTCCTTTGTTGGCGGCCCAGGCATGGCCTGGCAGATTGGCTTTGGCTGGATTTATATGGCGGTCGTGCAGGTTACGGCCATCTTCCTGGTGCTGGGTATTTTCGGCAAGCGCGTGGCCCTGCTGTCGCGCAAGTTCGATGCGGTGACGGTTGTCGATATCATCCGTGAGCGTTTCCAGTCGGACGGACTTGCGAGCCTGGCGGCTTTTATTATCGTGCTGTTCTTCTGTGCGACGATGACGGCGCAGTTTGTCGGTGGTGCGAAGCTGTTTGCGACGGTCACGGGCTACAGCTATGAGATGGGGCTGCTGCTGTTCGGCCTTGTCGTCGTCATCTATACGAGTATCGGCGGTTTCCGTGCGGTGGCCCTCACGGATACCTGCTGTGCCGTCATGATGATGATCGGCATTGTGCTGCTGCTCTACTATGTCTTGCAGGCAGGTGGCGGTTATAGCAATATCATGGCCAATATCCATGCCAACCATCCGGAGATGCTGGAGCCGTTGTCAGCGGGGCATATGCCTGTGGGCCTGTATCTTACGCAGTGGATCCTTGTCGGTATCTGTACGATTGCACTGCCTCAGTCAGTCGTGCGTGGCATCAGCTACAAGGATACGAAGAGCCTGCATCGGGCAATGCTTATCGGTACGGTGGTTGTCGGTTTCATGAATATCGGTATCAACTTCACGGGTATCCTCGCCCATGGTGTACTGACCGATAGCCTGCAGAGCTATGGCGGTGTTGACTATATCATACCGAAGACGATTGTCACGGCAATGCCACCAGCCTTGGTTGGCCTGGCCATCATCGGCCCGTTGGCTGCTTCGATTTCGACGATTTCGGGGCTGCTGATTGTCGCATCTTCGGCCATCATCAAGGATGTTTATCTGCATCATAAGGCCAAGCGGGGCATCCAGCCGTCCGCAGGCAAGCTGCGTCTGCTGTCGATGGCAGCTACGGCTGTGATTGGTGTCGTGGTGTTCTGCATTGCATTGACACCGCCTAGCCTTATCTGGATCATCAACATGTTTGCTTTTGGCGGTTTGGAGACGGCGTTCTTCTGGACGCTGCTGCTCGGACTGTTTTGGCGGCGGGCCAACAAGCTCGGTGCCATCCTGTCGATGGGGGGCGGCACGCTGGCTTATTGCTTGACGCAGGGCATGGGATTCAAAGTCCTAGGACTGCATCAGATAACCATCGGTATTACGGTTTCGCTGCTGTTCTTCCTGCTCGGTGCTTATATTGGCAAACCGCAGGATGAAAAAGTGCTGGCAACATTTTTTCCTAATAAAGGTAAATTGTAATAATTCACTACCAATCGTAGAAAAACTGTGATATAATACATTTACCCTTTAGGACTTATGGGGTAAAATGACGCTATAAATATTTATGTAAATAAAAAGCAATATAAAGATTGTTTATATAACTGTTGCGTAGGAGGAGAAGTAAATGGTTGTGGCAGTCAACAACACAACAAATAAGTTATTTAAATTCAAGACGGGACGATATAATCTCAAGGAGAAAGCAGCCTGGAAATCGCGGACGGCGTTTGTAGAGGATACGCTGCAGGAAATCATCCGCGAAGCCGCCCATCGTGAGCCTATCGCATTTGCCAAGTGCTGCTACGATATAAAACTCACGCGCAGCGATGTGGAAGATCGCTATGTACTGTCTTATGTTGATGCTGTACGTTACTGGAAGACGTATTGTGATGCACGCGTCTACCAAATCGCATAAAGATTGTCATTTCTGAGGATAGCAATGGCAGACAGAACCGGCCCCGCCTTATGGTACATAAGGCGGGGCCGGTTTTCGTTCCTGCTGTCATTCCGCGACGAGGGGGTAGAGCTCTTTGTCTTCGCGCTGCAGCCGTTCCAGCAAGGCGCCGATGACCCGCTGGGTTTCCTGGCGGAATTTGGGGATATCGGCCTTGATCTTTGACGGCGTCATGAATGCTTCCTTATAGGCCGTGAAGGTTGCGGCCAGTCCGCCCATATCCTGCTCAAAGCGTACAGCCATCTGCCGGATGGTGTCGTCGGGACTCTGGCTGAGGCTGGGGTAAAGGAATTTATCCTCAGCGGCAAGATGGATGGAGATAAGCCCTGCCAGCCGTGCCAAGGCTTTGGCGATGTCATCGGCCTGCTGCCCGACTTGCAGGTCGGAATGGCAGCTGTTGATGGTGCGGATGTATTCATAGATGCTGGCATGGTGGTCTTTCAAGATTTCAAGATACATGAGATAGCCTCCTTGGTTTGTCGTTTTTCTGGTCTTATTGTAGCGGCTGGCGGCTGACGGGTCTGTTGTCATGGCAACAGATTGTGATTTTCTGGATATGCCAGACTGCTGGTGTATGCTAGAATAAAACCAAAATAGGAAACGGAGGCTGTGCGTATGATGGGGAAAGAAAATCTATGCAGGAAGTATGAGCAGGTTTTGGCGAGCTGTCCCCTGCTGGCGGGAATACCTGCGGCAGAATACGAAAAGACGCTGCATTTCCTGTGCGGGAAATGGCAGCGCCTGGGCAAACATGAGATATTCCAACGGCTGGATGAACCGTTCCGCTATGCGGGGATTGTGGTGACGGGTTGTATCGAAGGGGCCTTCCTCAACGAAAATGATGCGAAGATCGCAGTCAGCCGCTTTGGGGCGGGGGAATTCTTCGGCGAAGCGTTGGGCTGCGTGCAGCCTGCGCATAGTCCGATACAGCTTGAGGCCTTGGAGGACAGTCTGGTCATCCTTGTTGACCTGTCAATCCTGCAGCGGCCACAGGGGGAAAGCACGGCGATGACTTATCAGCTCGCGCAGAATCTGATCCGTGGGCTGGCGGCGCAGAATGTCTATCAGAACCGCAAGGTGCGGATCTTGAGCCAGAAGAAACTGCGTGACCGCATCGGCATATTCCTTGGCGAAATGCCGCGGCAGTCCGATGGCGCTATTCGCGTGGAGCTGACGACGACCGCTATGGCGGAATTCCTCGGCGTCAACCGCAGTGCCCTGTCCCGGGAGCTCGGTGCGATGCAGGATGAAGGGCTGCTGCGCATCGAAGAGAGACGCTATTTCCTGCTCAGACCAGAAGGAGCTCGGTGAAGAAGACGACGAGGCAGCAGGCCGCTGAGACCTTGAACAGGCTGGCGCCGTACCAGGCGAGGGCGATGCCGGCGATGAGGGCCATCAGACCGGACACCGGTGTCTGCGTGGCGTCCATGATGGCGGGGAATGTCATGACGGCAAGGGTTACATAAGGCACATAGAACAGGAAGGAACGCAGGAAGCGGTTCTTGATCTGCTTGCGGATGAGCGTCAGCGGGACGATGCGGATGGCGATAGTCACGGCGCTCATGATGAATAGATAGACATAGATGTCATGCTGCATGGTCGTTGTCCTCCTTGTCTTTTATGGGGAAGAACGCGGCGCCAAGCCCTGCGATGACAACGGTCAGGATAATCGTGCGCGTGCCGGCGGACAGCTCCATAAGACCGGGCAGATGTGCCAGAGCAAAGCTGGCAATGAAACTGGCGATTACGAGGCCGCCGACGATGTGGTTGTCGCGGGCCGTCGGGATGATGACCCAGAGGAACATGCCGAACAGGGCGACAGACAGGGCACTGACGGCCTGCAGTGGCAGCAGGTTGCCGGCGACGACGCCGAGGGCGGTACCGACGGACCAGCCAGGCAGGGCGACGGCCATAGCGCCATAGTTATAGTAGGGATTGAGCGGACCTTTGCGGGCAATCGTGATGCCGAAAATCTCGTCCGTGATGTCGAAGCCGACGAGAATGCGATGCCAAAGTGGCGTATCCGCTGCGAATTTCTGGCTGACGACACAGCTCATGAGCATGTAGCGCGCATTGGCCACAAGGGTGATGATGGCCATCTCGAGGTAGGGGGCATCGGCGGCAATGACCGTGAAGGCGGCGTATTCGCCGGCGGAGGCATTGTTGAAGAAGCTGGCCAGAAAGCCCTGGAAGGGCGTGAGGCCGGCGTTCCTGGCGGCAATGCCAAGGGTGAAGGAGACGACGAAATATCCCAGGGCAATCGGGATGCCGTCATGGATGCCTTCGAAAAACACATCCCGGCGGGTCTTGCCCAGTGGCAATGGTATGGCTGACATGAAAAGCCTTCTTTCTAAGAATAAGTGTATGCCTACTATTGTATGGCTAAGTGAAGGAATTGTAAAGATGTAAATAAAGCGACCTCCTGCCCAATGGCAGGAGGTCGCTTTGCCTAGCAAGCTGGCGTATCAGTTCAAGGCCTCTTTGGCATTCTTGGAGGCTTCCTCTTCGGCGAGGTAGCTCTTCGTCTCAGCGACGACTACACCGGAGAGGGCGATAAGGGCGATAAGGTTCGGGATAGCCATGAGGCCGTTGACGATATCGGCAAGGATCCAGATGGCTTCGAGCTTGAGGAAGGCACCTGAGGCAATCAGTGCGATGAAGATCACACGGTACGGCAGGACGCCTTTGGTACCCATGAGGTAGATGCAGGCGCGCTCGCCGTAGTAGTTCCAGCCGAGGATCGTCGTGAAGGCAAACAGGGCCAAAGCAATCGTCAGGAGCTGGCTGCCGAGGAAGCCGTAGACGCTGGCAAAG
Source organism: Pseudoselenomonas caprae (assembly GCF_008271345.1). Lineage (NCBI taxonomy): Bacteria > Bacillati > Bacillota > Negativicutes > Selenomonadales > Selenomonadaceae > Pseudoselenomonas > Pseudoselenomonas caprae. The sequence goes on along the minus strand of NZ_VTOZ01000009.1, from coordinate 6,231 downwards.
GCGGCGCTGGTCATAGCGGCACCCGCAGCATCTCCCTGCCATACACCCGTGAGGACAAGGGCCAGGCCCGTCATCGTGCAGATGATGATCGTGTCGATGAAGGTACCCGTCATGGAGATGAGACCCTGCTCAGCCGGATGCTTGGTTTTGGCAGCAGCGGCGGCGATCGGGGCGGAGCCGAGACCGGATTCATTGGAGAAGACGCCGCGGGCGATACCGTTCTGCATGGCCATCATGATGGTGGAGCCTGCAAAACCACCGGCAGCAGCCGTGCCTGTGAAGGCACTCTCGAGAATCAGGGAAACGGCAGCCGGGACGGCATCGAGATGCATGAGGATAAGGCCAAGGCTGATGGCGATGTACATGACGGCCATAAACGGGATGACCTTGGAGGCGACTTTGGCGATGCTTTGCAGGCCGCCGAGGGTGATAGCGGCAATCAGCAGCGTCAAGACGATGTCCGTAGCGAGCTTGGGTACGCCGAAGGAGATGTTGACACTGTCGACGATGGCGTTGACCTGCGGGAAGGTACCGATGCCGAGATAAGCGACGAGGATCGTTGCGACGGCGAAGAAGGTAGCGAGCGGTTTATACTTTTCGCCCATGCCGTTGCGGATGTAGAACATCGGGCCGCCGGCAATCTCGCCTTTTTCATCGGTGCTGCGATACTTGACGGCGAGCAGGCCTTCGGCGTATTTCGTTGCCATGCCGAAGAATGCGGCCATCCACATCCAGAAGATGGCACCCGGGCCGCCGACCTTCACAGCCGTGGCGACGCCGACGATGTTGCCTGTGCCGACCGTAGCGGCGAGGGCGACGCAGAGTGCCTTGAAGCTCGAGACATCACCTTCGCCGTGGTTCTTGGCTTTGAAGATAAGGCCGAGCGCTTTCGGCAGGCGGAATACCTGCAGCAGGTGCAGGCGGATCGTCAGGAAGATGCCCGTGCCGACCAGAAGCGTGATCAGCGGCGGCCCCCACATGAAGGAGTCGATGGCATTGAGTACAGGGATGAATGATTCCATGGGAATGTCCTCCTCAAATGAATAGAATAACAGGAAGTGTCTCTTGTGAATATACAATGATATACGAAATTAAGACAATAAATATATTAGCACATCTGTGGACATTTGTCTCGCTTTTTTTATAAAAAAATGCGAACAAGCCGTCAGATTGGGCTTTGTTCGCATTTTTTCGTGTTTTGACGGATTTAGTTTCCTGTTGCGTGCTCATCGGTGATGATCCCTGCCATGCGCAGCAGATACTGGGCATTCGTGGTCTGGCAGCGCCCTGGCTTGAGCTTGTAGTCGAACCGTATCTTGTCGTCTTCGTAGTATTCTTCGAAGTGACAATTTGTTACAGGTATCTCGTTGGGGGAGTTCAGGTCACAGAGCTCGAAGTCGTGCGTGGTGACAAGGGTGATGCACCAGGCGCGGGTCAGATGACGGATGGCTTCCTGCGCACCGATGATGCGGTCGGCGGAGTTGGTGCCTTTGAAGATCTCATCGATGCAGATGAGCATGGGCTGCTCCTGGCGGCTGAACTCGACCATCTGCTTGATGCGCAGGAGTTCGGCGTAGAAGGTCGATATGCCCTGGGACAAGTCATCGTTGACCTGGATGGAGGTGAAGATATGCAGCGGCGACAGCGTGAACTCTGCGGCACAGACCGGTGCGCCGGCATAGGCGAGGACGGCTGCACTGGCAAGCGTGCGCATATAGGTGGTTTTGCCGCTCATGTTCGATCCCGTGATGATATGCGTGCCTGCGGCAAGCCTGGCATCGTTCGGGACGGCTTTCTCCTCGGGGAGCAGCAAGGCGCTGAGGCTGCGGGCGCGCAGTGACGGCGAGCCTGCTGCCAGCTGCGGGAATACCCATGTTGTCCGCGTGTGGCCGATTGTCGCCAGTGACAGCAAGGTTTCCATTTCGGACCAGATGTCGATCCATTCGCGCAGGTTGCTGGCAGCATCGTCGCGCCAGCGGCTGAGCTGGACGGCCATATGGCAATCCCAGAGCAGCAGGGTGTTGGCAAGCACGAAGAAAAAGAGGTTGTGGTCCAAAGAGACGCAGTCGGCCAGCCGGGCCAGACGGCGCAGGCTTTGGCTGGCGCCGCCCGTGCGCAGGCGCTGCTGCAGACCGCTCAGCGTGGTGCTGGCAAAATCTGCCTGCTCGAGCTCGCGGAACAGCGCCTCGTAGTGGTGCAGCTCATGGGTGAGATCGGCGAGGGGGGCGAGCACCTCCTGGTTGTGACGGTGGAACAGCATCGTGAGCAGGAATTGCAGTCCGGTCAGCAGGCCGGGGAGGCTCCAGCTCACCACATCGAAGGACGCAAGCAGCAGGCTGATGAGCGTGAGGACTGGCAGTATCCAGGCTGTGCGGTAGCGGACGATCGAGTGGCTGCCGCTGGGCGGTTCTTTTTCAATCTCTGCCAGCAGGCTGGTGGTATCATGGCCCTTGGCGAGCATGGCTGCGCGGGCCATGAGGTTCAGGCAGAAACGCGGGTGATCGATGAGTTCTGCCACGGCTTGCTGGCGGGCGAGTATCTTTGCGGGAGCAGGCGGTGACGTGGCAAGGGACCGGGCCAGCCGCTGGCGGCCGCGCTGGGTACGGGCGCAGGAAAGGTACTGGTACAGGGAGGCAGGGCCGAAGATATGCAGGTCGGTTTCCTGTGGCCGGTCGGCGCGGTGGAAGCTGGCCCCATTGTCATTAAAGTCCTTCCATTTGCCAGTGAAGCGATCGATATAGGAAGAAGTCGCGTCGAGATGGCAGGCAAGCAGCTGCTGTTGCTGGCGCAGCCTGTTGTGCTGGCGGACGAGCAACAGGAAAAAGATGAGTAGCAGCAGGCCGAGGACGGTTCCTGCCGGATGGCCATCGTAGCCGGCCGCAAAGGCGAAGACCATCGTGAGGAAGGTGCCTGTGCGCAGCGCCATATAGCGGCTGCTACGCTGCTGGAGCTCATGGATGGTACAGAGGTCAGCCTCACGGATGGCTTCATAGAAGTGCCGTTTCTCCTGGGTATGTTTCAAAGAAAATCACCTCACACAATAATCTGGATGATTTTATTATAGCATGATGTAGGTTTTTCGAAAAAAATGTCGAAATCAGTAACAGAAAGCTTGGCTCAGGGGTATAAGAAGAGAAAAGCTTTTGCAAGAGAAGCAAAACAGGATAAGGAAAGGATGATTGCAAATGATGAAGGGAAAGAAATTCTTAGCGGCAGCAGGTCTTGCTGTGTCACTGACGTTTGGCGGAACCGCGCTGCCGGTACTGGCAGCGGAGCAGGCTCCGGCTGTGCAGCAGGCGGCTGTCGTAGATGCCAAGGCACAGCTGAGCAAGGATTTGGCTAGCCTGGCTGAGTATAATAAAGGGACGATGGCGTTTGACATGGATCTGTCCTCGCCACTGCTCAGTTTATGCTATAAGGGATCACTGTCCTTCAATGTCGAGCCGAAGATGGCTGCCAAGGGCACGCTGGCCATGGAGATGATCGTACCGGGGGCACCGTCGTCCATCGAGCAGAGCGCATTCTATATGCAGGAATCGGATAAGGACCTCACGGTCTATGTGCAGAAGGCCGATAAGAGCTGGGAAAAGACCGTAGCAGAAAAGAAGGAACAGAAAAAGACCGTGGATCAGACGGTAGATCAGGCATTGGCTGTTGATCTGATGAAATGTACCAAAGAGGTAACTCTCGGCAGCAGCGAGGGCAGCAAGCAGAGCTATCTTGTCACGCTCGACGGGAAAAAGTTCTATCCGTATCTGTTCCAGCTATTGGAGCTCGACAAGAAAGATGCGAAAGATAAAAAGGCTGCGAAGGATACCGAGCAGCTCAAAAAGGTATTGCAGAGCATGGGCGATATCGAATACACTGTGACCATTGACAGAAAAGAACATATGATGACGGATTTGCACGCCAACCTGACGACGCAGATGCGCAAAGCGTTGACTTCGCTACTCAAAGAACAAAAAATGACGGCGGAAGATGAAAAGGGACTGCTGGAAATCATCAATGGCAGCACGCTGGAAATCAGCTTCAGCGGCCGCAAGCTTGAGTCGGAGTCGGATCTTAATGTACCGGCTGATGTAGCTGCGAAAGCTAAGCTGACGGATGCCAAGATGCCGGGTGTATTGCCGAAAGTCCTGCCGGCAGGGAAAAAATAATATCCTGTGAACATGAATGCCAGTCCGGGAATTCTGCTTCCCGGACTGTTTTTTCTTGAACTGGCAGCGATAACCCTGTAAACTGGTAGGAGCAGGAAAGCTACAGGAGGGAAGAATGGATGAAAGCGGATAACACCGAGGCGATGGCCCGCATCCAGCAGAGCATCGACAGCATCGAGAAGCGGATGCGCGTGGATTCGAACGATCTCGACTACGAGACGCATCTGCGCCAGAAAAGACAGCTGCAGCAGATACTCGACCGCATGAAAGCTAGAAATCTGTAAAATCTCAGCAGATTTTCAGCTGGGATTGATAAACTATAAACATCAAAAGGTCAAAAGAAAGGATGAACCTCAAATGTCTCAACGTATGACGATGGACGAAGTCCTCAAACAGTATGGCGTCCCGCAGATCAAGCTCGATGTCCATGCGACGCGCAGCGAGCTCTTGAAGCTCCGCGAGAAACTTATGGCAATCCGTGATTTATCCAATGGCCAGGAACAGGGATACCTCGACATTGACTGCAAGCTCTACATCGATGTCGATGATATTGACCGGTATCTGTCGGGTGAGCTCGATACGGTGGGCGAGATCTACGCCTTCCCCGAGGATATCAAGTCCTATAAGGAAGAATAATCTGTGATACTATATATGAAGGAGAGTTGACATCATGAAGTTGAAGAAATTAGCTGCGGCAGTTATGGCGGGGCTTATGGTCGCTACGGCGGTGCCGATGGTCACAGCCGTCACGGCTGATACGGCAACGGTGGCCTATGCGGCCAAAGGCGGCGCAAAGCTGGGCGGCGGGGCAAAATCTGCGCCGAAACCGGCAGCCCCGAAGGCATCGGCACCGGCAAGCAACAGCAAATCGGTATCGGGCAATGGCGAGGGCTACAAGCCGTCCAAGGATGCCAAGAGCCTCGATAAGAATGCACCGGCAGCCAACAGCAAGAGCAATACGGCGGGTACGGCCAATGCGCAGAGCGGCAGTCGTTGGGGGAGTGCCCTGCGCAATATCGGCCTGCTGGCTGGCGGCATGATGCTCGGCAGCCTGCTGGCGAGCATGTTTGGCGGCCTAGGCGGCGGCCTGCTCGCGGATATCCTCGGTGTGGTCATGAATGTCATCCTGGTCTTTGCAGCCATCATGGTGATCAAATGGCTCTGGAACAAGTTCCGTGGCCGCAAGAATGAGGGCAATGTCTACCGTTCCTCGATGCGTGATCTCAACATGCGCCAGGAACCACAGGATGTCACGCCGCAGCGCAGGGAAATCCAGGATATCCGAGGCCCTGAAAGCGGCTATGAAGCCAAAAGCATGGCTGACAGATATCGCAATCGTTAAAAAGGAGTTTTGTTTGAATTGGTGAAGGAATCGACAAGAAATAAAGTAAGCGAATTGATTGAACGTTATCCGGCCCTGTCGGTCTGTAAGGCCGACCTTGAGGCGGCGGTGGAGGCCATCTGTGAGAGCTATCGCAGCGGGCATAAGCTCATTGCCTGCGGCAATGGCGGCAGCGCCTCGGATGCCGAGCATATCGTCGGCGAGCTCATGAAGGGCTTCCTGCTGCCGCGCAAGCTCGGCAGTGATATGGAGGCCAAGATGCGCGCGGTATGCCCGGATGAGGCAGACTACTTTATGGAGAATCTGCAGGGCGCATTGCCGGCACTGTCGATGGTCAATCAGGTAGCGCTCAATACGGCGTTCGCCAACGATCAGGCACCGGATCTCGCCTTTGCCCAGCAGCTTTTGGGCATGGGCGATGTGGGCGATGTCCTCGTGGCGATTTCGACATCGGGCAACAGCACGAATGTTATCTATGCGTTGCAGATGGCGAAGGTCAAAGGGGTAAAGACCATCGCACTTACGGGTAAGTCGGGCGGTAAGATCAAGAGCCGCCAGCTCGCAGATGTCTGCATCTGCGTGCCCGATGATGAAACCTTCCGTATCCAGGAACTTCACCTGCCGGTCTACCATATGCTCTGCATTGCGGCCGAGAATGAATTCTTTGGCGAGTAACCTGCAATAAGGGCGGCTCGTTGTCTCCTACGTGAGACGGCGAGCCGTTTTTGCTAT